>NZ_JBYTBB010000071.1:0-29624 GCF_058788755.1 Lysinibacillus sp. FW301-JW8 | reverse complement strand
TGGATGTGTCGAAAAAAATTTTTTTGACACGTAAAAGTGGCGTGAACCATTGATATATCAACATTTATAGAGGGAGGTTTTTTTAATGAAATATTATGTAGTGGATGCTTTTGCGGAAAAAATATTTGAGGGTAACCCTGCCGGTGTTTGTATTATGGATGAATGGCTGCCTGAAAAAATGATGGAGAATATAGCTATTGAAAACAACCTTTCTGAAACAGCATTTGCCGTAAAAGAAAAAGATAGAGACAGTTATCATTTAAGATGGTTTACCCCTGGAGGAGAAATTGATCTTTGTGGACATGCTACCATAGCAACTGCTTATACTATCACTAATTTTTATGACAAAGAACTTAAAACAATCAAATTTCAAACAAAGAGTGGGGAACTGATTGTTTCGAAAAAAAATGATCTTTATGAATTAGATTTCCCAAGTATAAAGCTTAACGAATATAGATTGACAAAACAGATGGTGGAAGCACTCGGAATAAAACCTGTAGAAACTTTTTTAGGTAGAGATTTAGTGTTTGTACTTGAAAAAGAAGAAGATGTACTTAACTTGTCTCCTGATTTTACTAAATTAGCCCAATTTCCTGAAGGACTGGCTGTTTTTGTGACTGCAAAAGGAAATGAAGTTGATTTTGTTTCTAGAGCCTTTTGGCCAAAACTAAATGTAAATGAAGATCCAGTTTGCGGTTCAGCACATTGTAGTTTAATTCCATTATGGGCTAAACGACTAGGCAAAAATGAAATGATTGCTAGACAGCTTTCTAAACGTGGTGGAACACTATACTGTAAATACGATGATGTTAGAGTAAAGATTAGTGGTTCAGCAGTTTTATATTCAATCGCGGATCTACAATTGTAAAAGCGAAAACACTTTAAAAAATAACAATTTTTTAGATTGTAAAAGATAAGAATGGTGATTTTAAACTATGAATAATAAAGGTTTTGACTCCAAAAATTTTTTAGCAAATCGTATTCAAACTATTAAGCCATCAGGTATTAGTCGTTTTTTCGATTTAGCTTATCAAATGGACAATGTTATATCTCTGGGAGTAGGTGAGCCTGATTACGTAACTCCATTAAATTTTCGTGAAGCAAGCATTTTACCACTAGAGAAAGGTTATACTGCTTATTCTCCTAATGCAGGGCTTATTCAACTTCGGAAAGAAATTTCTGATTATTTATACAATAAATTCAATGCCAAATATTATTCAGGGAATGTTGAAGGTACATCAATATTCCATAATGTGCGCTCCTACAATGTCTCAATTTGCAGCAATAGAAGCTTTAAAAAATGGTCAGGGGCAAGTTAGAAAAATGGTGCAAAGTTATAACGACCGTAGACGTTATATTGTTAATGAATTCAATGAAATGGGACTCTCATGTCATTTACCAGGAGGAGCTTTTTATGTATTCCCAGACATTTCATCTACAGGCTTATCAAGCGAAGAATTTGCTGAAAAACTACTAATAGATGAACAAGTTGCTGTGGTACCAGGTTCAGTATTCGGTAAAGGTGGTGAAGGATATATAAGATGTAGTTACGCTACTCATTTTGAACTTTTACATGAAGCCATGCAACGAATTAAAAGATTCATAGATAAGGATATTTTATAAAATATTTATACAACGGAAAAGAAGTGAAATTATGAAATTGAAAATTCATTATGCGTGGATAATTGTACTAGTCATATTTATAAATCTATTAGCTGTTCAAGGCGTTCGTTTATCATTTGGTGCATTTATAGAGCCGTGGGAAAATGACTTTCAATTGGACCGAGGAACAATTTCACTTATATCAACAATTAGCTTTATTGTTTATGGGGTATCTCAACCATTTATTGGAACAATAGTTGATAAGTTTGGTCCGCGTTTAATACTTTCATTAAGTACTATTCTAGTGGCAATTAGCTTTTTATTGATGGCTTTTGTTAATGAGTTTTGGCAATTGTTGATTATTTACGGACTTTTTGTATCAGTTGGGGTTGGAGGAGCATCAAATGTAGCTGCAACTGTAATTGTTACAAACTGGTTTAATAAAAAAAGGGGACTTGCTTTAGCAATAGTAGAAACTGGGTTTGGTGCAGGGCAAATGATACTTGTACCAGGGTCTCTTGCTTTAATACATTGGATTGGATGGAAAGGAACTGTTAGTGTATTAGGCTTAACTTTGGCCATAGTAATCTCTCCAATAGTCTTATTTTTTTTACGAAATAATCCTGAAGACAAAGAGTTGGAACCTATAGGAGGCCATAGTAAAGAAGAAGTTACAAATATTAAAAAGAAAAAAAACAACACACTCTTTAATTGGGAAGTCTATCGAAAAAAACAATTTTGGTTCATTATTTTACCTTTCGGGATTTGTGGTTTTACTACAACAGGATTAATGGACACTCACTTAATCTCTATTGCACAGTTATGTGGTTTTTCAACAAGCATAACAGGAATAGCAGTCAGTGTTTTGGCCGCATTTAATATAATTGGAATATTAATATCAGGTGTTATAGCTGATCGATGGAGTAGTCGTAAGCTTCTAATTGTATTATATATAATCCGTCCACTTTCTCTCCTAATACTTTTAGAAAATAGTAATCCTTATCTATTCATAATATTTGCTATGATTTTTGGTTTAGTTGATTTTGCAACTGTTGCTCCTACTCAATTATTAGCAACCCAACATTTTAAAAACTATTCAATAGGTTTTATTATAGGCTGGCTATTTCTTAGTCATCAAATAGGATCTGCATTAGGGGCATATGTTCCAGGTCTAATGTATAATTTCCATGCCAATTATAATTCTTCTTTTTATCTATCGATAATTATTTTATTAATTGGTGCAATTTTCACCTTTTTGCTTCCTGAGCAAAAGACTCTGGAGGAAAAAGGGCGGAGTACTATTCAATAATTTAAAAAGGGAGTGGTAATATGTTTGAAACTAATTTGAATGTTCGCTTTAATGACTGTGATTCTTTAGGACATGTTAACAATTCTGTTTATTTTACTTATTTTGAAGAAGCAAGAAAGGGACTATTTCATATTTTCAATCATAATTTGAGTATAAAATCATGGAACCTTATTGTTGCATCGACTAATTGTGATTTTCTTCAGGAAATTGGATATGCTCAAAAAATTAAAGTATATACATGGGTTAGCCGAATTGGTAAATCTAGCCTTGATGTAGAACATTCAATTGAAGATGAAAATAAAAATTGTATTGCTCGTGGAAAGGCTGTTTTAGTTAATTTCAATTTTGAGGATAAGAAATCTATGCCTATAAATAATGAGATTAGAGAGGAATTATTAAAACACACTAGTTTAAAATAACAAGACAGACATAAGCACAATTAACTAAGAGTGTTTATGTCTGTCTAATATGCTTATCGTAAAGAGATACTTAAAAATTTTTAGTTAGTAATTACGAAATCCGCAATGCTAAGGGGGATTTCGTAAAAAAGAAGGTAGATAGTTTTTATCCATATATAAATTGTACGTGGACAAGAACTTTTTTTCTGAATATTCAATATACAAGGTGGTGATTTTTTGTTTAAACCTTTAATTACTGATTATAGTAAAAAATATGGAAATAATAGATGGTTGGCATACAGTAATAAATTAAAAAGAACTGTCTATTTATTTAGTGATTTAGAATATGAACATTGGTTACAGATAGAATCAGATCCAGATATTATTGAATTTTGTGAACAACCAATAAAAATGGAAATAATTCATAATGGAAAAGTTCTTTCATCTATTATTTAATATGTGGATGAAAAATAAAAATGGCAAGGAAACCTTCATAAAGTATAGAAAAGATCTATTAAAAAATTCACTAAGGAAGCAAATTTATATTCAAGAAGTTTGGTGTAAGGTTAATAAAACAAATCATCTCATTAGAATAGAAGATGAAATAAAAATGAACCCTATTAAGTTATTTAATCTTAAATTTCTTATAAAACAAGTGAATAATTCAGTTCAATTTAACCATTCCACTTTGGATCAAGTTAAAAGTCATATCAAAGAAGAACCAAAAACAGTTCAACAGATATAACTAATGAAACATTATCCTTTTCGTTATAAAATGCGAATCGGAACTTCAGAAAATTAAGTAACGATTAACTAAGCCTTAAAAAACACAGGTCGAAGAATTACTAATAAGTAAGCAAATGAATAAACGACGAAGACCAAGAAGCTTAATTGCCGTCTTTTTCTTTCATTTTTATGTACTACGACAGATAATATAGTTTTCAAAAATGATGGAAACAATTAAAAAGAAATAATTTCACCGTCTTCAGGAATCAATACTGAACCACTTAGATCCTGTTCCTTAAGAAAATCGGATAGTTCCTTTCGGCTCAATTTACAGTGGTTAATAGTATCTAGATGCACTGCAAGTAGCTTAGTTTTCGGAGATAGCTGAGCAATGCGAGCAATATCCTCGCGTGTCATTGTAATAATAGTTCCCCATATCATTTCTGCCTCTGAGGCATTCAAAAGAGCGACATCAGGCGATAAATCTCGAAAGGTTTTTTCAATATTTGGTGTATAAATACAGTCACCTACTATATAAATAGAACCTTCCGACATCGTATTCAAGTAAAAACCAGAAACTGTCCCGAGTATCTTACCAGTAATGCCAGGAGCATGCGGTCCCTCAATTCTCCTCATTTGAATTCCTTCCCATTCATAATAGTCATTAATTGCTATTATTTTCTTGAATCCAGCTTTTTGAACAAAGCTTTGGTCCCTAGGGCTACAAAATACAAGAGTTTCCTTATTTAAGATGGATATAGATTTCGTATCCCAATGATCAAAATGACGATGTGTTAGAAGGATAGCATCTACATCTTCGAAAATGTGAAGTGAAACAGTCAATGAAGTCAATGGATTTCTGCGATAATTTCTAGTGAAAGGGACAGGTGAAAGTTTACCAGCTTCACTCAACATCGGATCAATCAGTAATCGTTTTCCATTTATTGAGATAATTGATGTAGCATGTCGAATATGCTGTACTGAAATGGGCATAAAAGCATCTCCTCTAAACAATTTAGTGACTACAAAAATATATTCGTATGTATCTTCCAAAAAAACATATTTGTTTTCTTTTTAAAAATATATGAACCTAGCGTTAAAACACAAGTGAAAAATTGCAAGCCATCCAAAACAGTTTTGGGGTTCAGTTCAACTTTGCTCAAAATGAGATTAATTTTTAGCAGTAAAATCAATTAAAGTATAGCTTTTTTGATCAATTTTTTTATTAAACTAACAAAAATACTTGCAACACCTATTATAGTACTGTATAGTACTAATTATGACAAGGGGAAAATTAATGAATCAAAAACGTGTGATTGAAGTAGCTGCAACATTATTTTTAGAAAAAGGGTTTGCTTATACAAGCATGGATGAATTAGTTCGTGTAAGCAAAGTTTCAAAGTCTAATGTGTATTATCACTTCTCTAATAAGGAAGAATTGTTGGAAGGGGTTGTTGATTATTGGATTGAAATGTATCAATCTGCAATTGATGGCTTACTATCTCAAAACCAATTATTAGTTGAAGATCGTATCCAACTGTTTTTAAAGCAAATATCACAAGGAGTTCAGACGAGAGAATATAAGGGGAGCTGTCCATTTATTACGCTTTATATTCAAAGTCCTACAAATGCCACAAAAGTAAAAGAAAAAATAGGTCTTTTTTTTAAAGGATTACAAACGAAAGTTTCTCTATTACTTAAACAAGGGATAGAGAATGGTGAATTTAGAAAGACAATTAATATTGACGAGGTTGCATCTCTTTTTATTACAAATCTTGAAGGAGCGCTATTTATTTCAGAAACACTGGAGGATGCAACTGTAATTATGAAAACAGCAGATCATTTTTTTAACTTGCTTCGATAAAAGAAGCATTTTTTTTACATCAAATTAGTACTGAATAGTACTACAAGGAGGATTTTTATGAGAACAGTATTTTTAACTGGTGGAACAGGTTTTATTGGAAAGCAATTAGTGAAGGAATTAGCCAAAGAGCAAGTTACAATTCTTCTATTAGTGAGATCGAAAAGTAAAGCAACCCGCATTTATCAAGAAAGAGGCATCTTAAAAGAGGCAGTTATGCACTTTATTGAAGGTGATTTAACGAAAATAGACTTAGGTCTAAGTGCTGAAGATAAGGAGTTGGTATTGAAAACGGATGTGATTATTCACGCAGGAGGCCCCATGGATATTCAAGCGACAAGCAAAGAGGCAGCTTCCGTTTTTTTGAATGGTGCCCAACATATTAGTGAATTCGCTAAAAATATTCATCAATTGAAGGGATTGCAACAATTTATTCATGTTGTAGGCTATATGAGTCCCTTTGATGATAAAAATAGCAAGATTGCGATAGATGTGTTTAAAGAAGGAAACAATTTTTTGAAAATAAAAAATCCATATGAGAGAACAAAGTTTTTAGCAGATCTTTATATCCGTCAGCAGGCATCAACAGTAGGTTATCCGCTTTCAGTAATTAATCCACCAACTGTAGTTGGTAGTAGTAAAACAGGGAGTACGGAGCAAACAGGAGGCTTAGGCTTGCTTGTGATGAGTATGCGAAAAGGGCTCTTGCCAGTGATCCCTGGAGGTAAGAAATATAGATTACCACTTATTGCAAACGATGAACTAGCAAAGTTTATTGTGCAGGTTTTCAGATTGGAGCAACCAACTATACAAACATATACACTTGTTGAAGATAAACAACATGATCAGAATATTTCAGAATTATTAGATGCTATGTCAGAAAGTATGAATATGACTGCACCTAAAATCTCTGCTCCATTGCCATTTATGAAAGCACTTATGAATAGTGGCGTAAGCAAAATAACCCAAATTCCTGCTGATGGGCTGAACTTTATTACAAATCGAACATTTTCAAATGGTTCAGCGAAGAAGATTATGGGAGAAGATTGGTTTAAGGAGACAAATGTAATGAAATTTTTCCCAGCCGTAATAGCTGATCTGGATTATCGCATGATGTATCAAAATGGCCAGCACAGTCATTTATTTAAACGAACATTATGTAATAATACTACCATTTACCAATCACAAGGAGAGGGTAAACCGTTTATTTTATTACATGGTTTATTAAGTGATGGAGAGGATTTATTTCCTTTAGGAAAAGAGCTTCATGAAAAAACAGGTCGACCTGTATGGATCATGGACCTTCCAGGTTTGGGACGTTCTCCTTTTAAACGAGAGAAAAATCTTTTAAATATCTATTTGAATGTATTGAAAAAGTTATTGGAGAAAGCTACTAATGGTGCCCATCTAATTGGCCATTCATTTGGTGCGTATATTCTTTTGGAAGCATTAGTACAAAAGTACATAGATAAGAAGTATACAATTACTTTACTTCAGCCACCTGTTGCTAAAAAAAATGCTAAATCGATAAATGTTCCTCAATTTATGAACAAATTGACATTGAAATTGGCAACTACTAATTTGATAGAGCGTTATTTATTAAGTAATGGTTTATTTGAAAGTACGGAAAGCATCCCTGAAAATTATATTGAAAAAATAAGTAAAAGTTTTACTTCTCCTAGAATTTTAAATACTACGGTTCAGCTTAACAGTTTACTATTGAAAAACGTTCAAGGTGATTTCAATGAAGTAACAAAGTATAATCTTCGCATTATTTGGGGGGATTATGACAGAGGCTATTCTGCTCCTTCGCATCTGGGTAAGGTTGATTTTGTTCCATATGGTCATCATTTTCCTCTTAACCATCCGAGTGAAACGGCTAATTTGGTAATAAAAAATAGTAGTACTAGCAGATGAGAGTGTGGGATAAATAAAAAGTGGGTAGTAAGATCGTTGTGTCTTTGAAATAAAGTCGTACTATTTGAAAAGAAAAAGATTGTCTACATGAACGCTGGATATATTTACTTAAGAATCTAACAGCTAATCAATTACCATATCATTTAATACAGGTGAAATTTCTTCTTCTCAAGAATTTTATAAAGATAGAACAGTGTGGTTCCTTAATGATTCAGCAAAAACCTATACAGAATCACAAGTAATGGGAATGGAAAAAAACTTAAAAAAAGGAACTACACTAACATTAGAACAAGCATTTTCAACTGCCCCTGATGGAAATCCCTTAAGCATTTATAGAGAAAGATCCCCATTTAACTTGGCAAATGCAACCTTATTTCCTTATGAGATTGCCTCTAACTATACAAGAGATTTAAGTAAATGGGAAATAGAGAAGCAAAATGAAGAATTACTCGGTCATAACACGCTTGTAATAAAAGGGAATATAAACCATAGGGACTCCAGGTCATTCCGATTTTGGGTGGATAAAGATACAGGAATATTAGTGAAATATGAAACTTATGATGCTAAAGGAGAGCTCGTTGATTATCTGCATCCTACAAGCCTTGAAGTGAATGTTCCAATTGATACAAAGAGATTTACGCCGAATTTGGATGACTATAAAAAAGAAGAATTGAAGAATGGCCCAAAAATGATTACAGGAAATATCGATGAATACATTCCTGAAGAATTAAAGGAACAATGGGAGGAAGCTAAGAAGAAGCCAAACGAAACAACTATTTTACATCAAAATGATACATGGTATATCCATGCGAAAAAGGGATACTTAGTTGATAAAATAGAAGTCAATGGTGAGGAAGGGATATTACTATTGGCTAAAGCTTCACCTCAAAAATCTCAATTTACTTTCCAAGCCTTAGCACAGGGATATAAAATAGATAGTCTTAAAATTGCTGAATAATTATTGGCATACGATACAAAACAATCATTTTTTTAAATCCTTCAATCTTCTACAATCGGGCGCTTTAATGGAGCAACGAAAAGCCTAATTTCTTAATTTTAATGAGAAATTAGGCTTTTTATATTTACTCATAGTGCAAAATAGCACTTAATATGGGTGCAAAATAACTCCTAAAGTGACAATAAAAATAAATTGATTTCGCAAAAAGTGTCTGGACATTTTTGTCCAAAACGTCTGTAGATTCTTGTCCATATACAGAAAAGTACAGATATTATGGGTAGTTGATGAATCTTGGCCCTCCTCTTACGCCAAATAATTTTAGTTTACATAATATAAATACCTTGGTCACAACTTTCTAATTATCGGATGGTTCCTATAATTTATCGTTCAAAAGGGGATTATTCATTTAAATAATGCTAATTATCGTTTAATGTAGATTTGTCCAATATTCATAAGAATTATTCATAAGAATGAACAAATAAGCTGGTTGATACTATATCTTAACAAAAGATAAAAAGTTGATATGGAGTATTTCTCCTTATCAACTTTTTTATTATCATGGAATGATTTTGTGGATAGTTTAGTCAAATTAGTTGGTAGCAACATCAAAGAAAAAGATTGTTGGGAGGAAAATTTTTTGTTTGCTCGATCACTTCAATGCTTGGATTACCAAAAGCGTAATACCCATCTTTTTTATAGTCATTTTTCCAAAACGGTTGCTTAAGTATAACCTTTTTTCTTAATTAACTGTAAACTCTCTTAGCAAAGAAATAATAACATGGTAAAATATAGACTGGTATATATATGGTAAATGACGTGATGAACTATATTCAAAAATCTAATGTAAGGAGCGAAAATACATATGGCGAGGAAGAGAAAAACGTTACCGAAAAATTTTAATGAACTAATTGAAGCAGGTGATATTGCGGCATTACAAGAGGTATTTACAAAATGCGAGCTAGATGCATATGGTGGTTATAGTAAAACAACAGCCTTAAGCTTTTTCAATGTACCGGATGAATTGGTTCGCTGGCTCGTGGAACAGGGGGCAAATATAAATGAGAGAGACAATTACAAAAGAACGGCTTTACATAATCAGGCAATAAGTTGGCGGGGGAATATTGAATTGCTTCTTGAGTTAGATGCAGATATAGAAGCCTTGGATTATCAAAACGAAACACCTTTATTTGCTGCAGCTGCTTTTTTTAAACCAAATGCGGTGCGCACATTGGTTTCTAAAGGAGCAAATATTAGCGCGGTAAATATGATGAATGAGACGCCTTTGGACAAAGCTTTAGCAGTATGTAGAAATATAAATATTGTTGATCTAGTGGAAGTTTCTGAAATTTTTCTGAGCGCAAGTATAGCTGTAACGCCGGAAATGAAAAATTCTATTAAGCGAATTGGAAAAGACTTTGAATTTCACAGAGAAGGTTTTAATAAAGAATATTTGAACGAAACGGATGAGGCACTTTCCCATCTTTATGAGCTATTTGATGTTCCACCAGTAGAGAAGCGAAAAACGCATGATGGTACGTCTCCAATAACAGTATGTACGAAGGGCTGGCAGGCTCAACATAATGAACTTTGGGATTTACTAATTCCTTCGCAAGGACATGCGCAAACTGTACAAGGAGAGGTTATTCGTATTACTGGTAAAGTCTCATACGAAATTTTAGATAACGGCGGCATCAACTGGGATAATGATTTTCGTAAAATGCTCAAAAGTTTGAACCATTACATTAGCTTAGGTACGCCATTACATCCCGCTGCACTTCAGGAGTCTATCACTTTAGCGAAAGAACTTCACAAAGGCGATGGAGATGAGCAACCTGCGAGACTATGCGAGTTGGCAGTGCAATGGGTACTTAGCAATCCGAATCCGATTATTTTAGAACAGCCCGAATATAAGCGCTAACATATTTAACAAATCCAATAAGCATTTTTATAAACAATACTATCCTCTTTTCTAAGCACTTAACGGCTAAGAAAAGGGAATAGTATGCCGTAAGTGATGCAATGATGAACCAGATAAGTAATTAGATTCACTAAAGGGGCTATACTTGAAGATCATTGAGCTGTTTTAGACAGCTCTTTTTTCTTATTGAACTAACAGCGCAGTATTGTTCAATAAAATAATGGATTAATTTGGTATGATAAATCTAGAGGGGAGGATTTGTAATGAGAAAGTTTGTTCCTGTTTTAATAATAGTTTTCGTAGTCGTCTTAGTAACTAATATATATGCCAACAATTATGATAGTTTTTCTAATGAAAATAATAATGATGAGAAGCGATGGAACCGTATTGCATCTGTCCTTGATAATGCGATGGATGAATTTGGTTTATTTAGTTTTCAAAAGACCCCAGATTCAACAATTTTTATTGTAATGGATGAAACTAAAAGTGAATTACAACTGAAAAAGTATTTAGAGAAAAATGTAAATAAAACAGATTTGAGCCAATTCAACATCGATATTACTAAAATAAGTTTACAAGAAGTTGAGACGGAGCGATTTATGTCGATAGTTTCAGGTATTGTATTTGATTATATACAAGAAAAAAATTATAACGACGTGCAAGTGTATCTTCCTTTAATTGAACCTGAACCGATACTAAAAATATCGATTCCTAAGTCCAGTGAACGATCTAGCGAAAACATGAAAAAAGAGCTAGAAGATGTATTAGCTTCCAAGAGCGCTGAACTACCAAAAAAAGATATTTCCTATGAAATCCAGGTGATAGAGCATATTGATGAAAGTACTATTGAATCAGATGCCGAAATCAGTGATGTTGTTGAAGATTTTCAAGGAACAGCAAACCAATTAATTTTTTCTGATACCGATATTTTTAAAGGAAATGGTATCTATAAAATGTCTTGGGCGCAACCATCAGATTGGAAGAACTATAAATTTCATGTTATAAACCATACAGGGACAAATGTAACTGTGCAAATTCAACAGAAGGGTCACACGCAAACTTATAATATAGTGGCTAATGGTTCTACTACATGGATCCAATCAGCTGCTTCTTCTGGTGATCATACAATAGTGGTCACAACATCTGATGGAAGGATTTTTGAAGGGGATGTTTCTGTCAGTGGATCTGATGTTCCACTAAAGGAGCCATTTAATGCAATGAAAAATGTTAATGGAGGTAGATTTAATGGAATCCAATTATAAATGTTTTATTGATATTCGTTTTAGTGGTGGAGATATTCAATTTGACGTTTCGAGTGACACACAGTTATTTAGTTTTAAATCAGGTATAGGTTTTGTAGCAATTCCAAATTTTTTCTCAACTCTTTCCTCTCTATATAAGGGAGAAATCAGTGAGGCAAAATTGGATTGTCATGGAAACTTTGATTACTATATATTTTCCAGTGATGGTATAAACCTTTTTATTGAACATATAAGCCATTATCCAGATGGTATATTTAAATATCAATTTAAGCTGAAAGAGTATATCGAAGCTATTTGTACAGAATTTCTAAAATATCTGCAACAACTTGAAAAGGACGGAATATTACCTTTAAAAACTAATGAATTTGCTCATCCATTAGGGGATGATGTATTAAATTCTTTTTATGATTTTTCATCACTTTTAAGCTGTTAATTTTATAAAACTATTTACGATGTTCAACTTACAGATGCGATCAAGCATACGAGTCAATTTACATGAAACGTAACAGAATCCGGTTGATGGGATTTCATTGAATAACTTTCATTAATTATTTTATTTCCTACAATCGCAAGTGCATTTAAACATGTTATATGTGTCATTCTATACAACTGATTATCATCCCATTGTTCCGGAAACAAATCTTTTATTAAATTGAAGTAAAGTAATGCTATGTTTAATTTTCGTTCTTTTGATAGGTTTGCTAAAGCAGATTTTTTGTAATAATTTTATGATGTTGTACAGATTTTGTAATGTTACGTTTTTCTCTTTAGTTCTTCTTCCAATTAAAGTTCCTTTATTAAAGAAAGGGCTCTCCGGCTTAAGAATTAAGTTTGTAGCAACCCAGCTAATATCATCATTATCTCTATTTAAATAGCGACTTAGCGATGTTCCAATACCCTTAGCTTTTGAATTAATTACATCAAATAATTTAATTTCTTCATCCTCATCTAAATAATGAAAAGCCAAGAAGGGAACGTTAAGTGTGCTATCTGTTTCATTAATATATTCACTTATTCCGCCTAATCTATGCTGCCCATCCATTAATGTAGCTTTTTTTGTGCATACTAATCTCCTGAAATTTCTTCTTTGACTGTCATATGCGTGAAATTCCCAATGTCCTGAAGCATTTAATAAAATTGGAGTGTAAAGGGCATCTTCTCCTTGGGATAAGTACATATTTCAATCAAATTTATACTATATGTAACTGTAAGGTAGTACAAACCTCACATAGTCTAAATGTGAGGTGATTTTGTGGATAGTTTAGTCAAATTAGTTGGTAGCAACATCAAGGAAATTCGGAAATTGAAAAAACTAACTCAGGAAGAATTAGCCGAAAAATGTGGACTGCAAACTTCATATTTGGCTGGGGTTGAAAGAGGGGATAGGAATATTACCATTCAGACCTTAGAAAAAATTACTAAAGGCTTGGAAGAAGCACCAAGTAGTATCTTTAAATTTGACACTTTTAAATTTCGATAATAAGTATTTTGAAAAAAAAGAGCTAATTATGGTCTTACAAAATCTAATAGAAGACAGAAGCGAAAATGAGGTTCGTTTAATTTTAAATATTGCTAAAGAAATATTTAATGCATACAATAAAAAATAAGATTTTATATAAAATAGACTTATATGCTTCAACCTATCCACTCAATTGAGTGGTTTATTTTTTAAAAAGAGACTGTAAACAATTGTAGTGAAGAAAAGAAAAGTTTACTTTCAAAGCGCGAACAAAAGGTCATGAATCTTGTGAAGAAAGGCTACACAAATACCCAAATTGGTACAGATGTAGTTTTTATAAAAAAGTTTGATTATTTAAAACAAAGGTCGATAATTTTAAATAAAGATTGATCATTTATAATAAAATTTGATTAAAAATCCTGTGTTGATATGTAGGCTTTTTTCTTATTCCACAATCGGGCAATATTGTTGAGTAATAAGCGTGAACTTGAACTGTATATTGAATACTATAATCACAAACTTAAACCCTGCTCCGCAAATATTTTAACTCTTTAATGGGCTACCCCAGAAGGGTTTTTTTAGCCAAAATAAATAAAAGTGAAAGGCAGAAACGTTGTTAAATCAGCGTTTCTGCTTTTCGCTTTTATGCGATTTTACTTCAAAAGAGACTTATAAAACCAGCCTCTTATTTTATGTTGCCTAGCACACAAGTGTTCGTAGTGATGCAAAATCTAAAGGAAGTGTGATCTATGAAACACGGTCTGCCTAGGAGCTAGAAACAATCTAGATGGATTTATATCAATTGGAGATTTTTTAGTTTAAAGAAGGACAGAGTACAAATTGAATCTTAGGACGAAGATTCTTTCAGCTTTTTCTTTAATAGCATTTGAGGAAACGTTTTTAAGTAATCTAAATAATCAAATTGTTATTGCAACACAAAAAACATTGTGATAGTATTAGTAAAACGTTTTACTAAATCGTTTTAGTAAAGATTTTTACCATTAAAGGGGATGAATATAATTGAGAAATAAACGAATTGCAACGATTGGTGACGCAATGGTTGTTTTTAATCCATCTAAAACTGGTCCACTACGATTTGTTCCTACCTTTGAGCGAGCTGTCGGAGGAGCTGAATTAAATTTTGCTATTGGTGCAACACGTTTAGATATGGAAGCAAGATGGATTAGTTGTATTGGAGAGGATGAATTTGGCAAGGTTATTTACAACTTTGCTCGTGGTGAAGGTGTTGATGTATCGCATGTTATACGTACACCACATATTCCAACCTCTATTTATTTTAAGGAAATTAGGGGAGATGGTTCAGGTAAATCGTTTTATTACCGTAAACCATCACCTTTACTTGAACTAACAGCAGATCGTTTAGATGAATCAGTACTGGATGACGTTGATTTATTACATATTAGCGGTGTGTATTTAGCGGTGTGTGAACATAACATTAATGTTGCATTGAAATTGATTAGTTTAGCAAAAGCAAAAAATATTCCTATATCCTTTGATCCGAATTTACGATTAAAGTTATGGACTACAGAAGAGGCCTGTGCAGCATACGAAAAAGTGTACCCATTAATCAATCTACTTCTAACAGGACAGGATGAATTTGAACTTTTATTTGAAGGGCGTACAGTCAAAGACGTTCAAGAAAGTTACAAAATAGATGAAATCATTATTAAGAAGGGTGAACATGGGGCCTCAGTTTATACAACTACTGAACAGTATGATCAAGAGGCATTCACAATTCGTGCGATTGATACAGTTGGAGCAGGAGATGCGTTTGATTCAGCTTATGTATATAGCTATTTAAATGGTTATGATATTCCAGAACGGCTGCTTTTAGCAAATGGTGCAGGTGCACTTGTAGCTACCATTAAAGGGGATAATGAGGGGCTTCCTTCATTAAGTGAAATAAAACAATTTATTGGTGAAGAAAAACTAATTGAGCGATAGGAGTTGGTAGGAATGCAAAAAATTGAAATTTTGAAAGCGTTATCAGATGCAAAAGTTATAGCTGTCATTCGAGGGAATTCACCTGAAGAAGCAACGGCAATTTCAAAAGGTGCAATTTCAGGAGGCATTCGAGCAATTGAAATAACCTATACAACGCCTTTTGTAGAAGAAACATTTAAATTGTTACGTAATAGTGATGCTTTAATTGGTGCCGGGACAGTATTGGATGTTGAGACTGCGCGTCACGCGATTTTAAATGGTGCAAAGTTTATTGTTAGTCCAAGCTACAATGCTGCTATTGCAACGATTTGTAATCGCTATAGCATACCATATTTACCAGGCTGTATGACGATTGAAGAAATGGTAACAGCACTAGAAGGTGGAAGCGACATTATTAAAATATTCCCAGCAAGTCAATTTGAAACAAGCTTTATAAAAACCGTTAAAGGACCTTTACCAAATGTAACAATTATGCCTACAGGCGGTGTTGGTCTAACTAATATGAGAGAATGGCTAGACGCAGGCGCTGTTGCAGTAGGTATTGGCAGTGATCTCAATAAAGCCTATGCAAAAAATGGCTTTGCAGGTGTTGTTGAACGGGCAAAAGCGTATATGGAGAACCTCGCAAACTAGGAAGTACTGAATAATGAGTATGGCATTTAGATGTTATGGTCATGGCAGTGATACAGAGCCATTGAAGGATGGAAAACAAATCCTAAATGTGAAAGGGAGTGTGTGCACATTTCGTTTACCAGCCAGAGAAGTATTGACAAAGGAAGCGATTCTAGAAAAAGATTCAAATGATTTTTTAGAAAACATAACAAAGCGAGCAGAAACATTTGTTCACGAAGCCCATTTTCAAAAAAAAAAATTAACTTATTTCCTATAGGAGGTTCACAATGAATTATTTATCAGATGTTGCAAAACACTATCCCGCATCAGCAATTAGACGTATGTTCGAATTGGCTAATCAATATGAAGATATTATCAAGTTAACTGTTGGAGAACCAAATTTTGAAACTCCAGATTATATAAAGAAGGCTGCAAAGATTGGAATAGATTCGAATCTTACACATTACGTATCAAATGCAGGAACTGATGAACTTCGTCAGGCGGTAGCCAAAAAGTATACTGTTGAATTCGGAGAAGAATTTACTCCTGAACAAGTAATGGTTGCTTTTGGAGGAATGGAAGCGATTATGTTAGCCTTAGTGGCAACAATCAACCCAGGTGATGAGGTAATTATTGCTGATCCGGCTTATCCTAATTACTTAGGACAAATTTTAATGCTTGGTGGAAAAGCAGTACCTGTTCCTGTCTATGAAGAAAATGCATTTAAACTGAAAGCTGAAGACGTTGAAAAAGCAATCACTTCAAAAACAAAAGCTATTATTTTAAATTCCCCTAGCAATCCATTAGGTTCAGTATTGAATAAAAAAGATATTAAAGAACTAGCAGAAGTTGTTTTAAAACATAATTTAATCGTTATTTCTGATGAAGTCTATGAAAAGATTATTTACGATGATGAAATTCATTTTAGCATGGCTCAAATTCCAGAAGTGAAAGAAAATGTGCTTATTATAAATAGTTTATCTAAAACTTATGCAATGACGGGTTGGAGAGTGGGATTTGTCATCGGTAATAAAGATATTATTTCTGTTATGCCAAAAATTCAAGAAGGAATGGCTTCTTGTGTACCTCCCTTCATTCAAAAGGCCGCAGTAGAAGCGATTAATGGTCCACAATCCGTTGTTGAAGAGATGGTGACCCACTATAAACGTCGACGCGGGATTTTAATAAATGGATTAAATGAAATTCCAGGTTTTTCATGTATTAATTCAGCAGGTGCCTTTTATGCTTTCGCAAACATCAAAGAATTTGGAAAGCCATCTGAAGAATTTGCTCTAGAACTTTTAAAAGAAGCAAAGGTCGCTGTTACACCCGGGTCGGCATTTGGAAAAATGGGCGAAGGATATTTACGTTTTTCGTTTGCCAATTCAGACGAGAATTTAATAGAAGCTATTAATCGAATTAAAGATTTTGTAAAAAGAAAGTATTGATATTTATAAACTAAAAGTTTAATTAAATTGTCTATTTAAGGGGGAAATTTCTTGCAAGCAATTGTTGATGCTATTAATTCTATTGTGTGGAGTTATGCTCTTATCGGATTAATTTTGGTAGTAGGTCTTTATTTTACTTTTAGCACTAGATTTGTTCAAATTAGGCATTTTAAAGAGATGGTCAAAAGAACACTTGACCGAAATGTAACGAAAAATAATGTATCCTCTTATCAAGCATTATTAATGTCCATCGCTGGACGTGTTGGTATTGGTAATATAGCTGGAGTTGCAACCGCTATTGGTTTAGGAGGCCCTGGAGCTATATTTTGGATGTGGTTTATGGCCTTTATTGGTATGGCTACTTCTTTTTTTGAAAGTACATTAGGACAAATTTTTAAGGAAAAGGTTGGAGATGAATTTCGTGGAGGTCCTGCCTACTATCTGTCTAAAGGATTAGGGAAAAAATGGGTTGGCTCATTATTTGCGATTACCATTGCTTTTGCTTATGGTTTCCTCTTAACTGGCATTCAGTCTAATGGAATAACTGCATCTTTTAGCACAGCATTTAACATTAAGCCTATTTATACTGCTGTATTTATTTGTATACTTGTATCTGCAGTTATCTTTGGCGGCGTCAAAAGATTCGCTAAGTTTTCTGAAGTTGTCGTTCCTTTTATGGCACTAGCTTATATTTTAATAGCTTTAATTATTGTGATAATGAATATTAATCAATTACCCGATATTATCACTTTAATTTTTTCCAGTGCCTTTGGTATCCAGGAAACATTTGGAGGTCTTATCGGCGCTGCGATTGCATGGGGAGTAAAACGTGGAATTTATTCAAACGAAGCAGGTCAGGGGACTGCACCACATGCTGCTTCAACAGCTGATGTTTCACATCCAATTAAACAAGGTTTAGTACAAGGAATGGGTGTATTTATCGATACAATTATTGTTTGTAGTGCAACTGCATTTATGATTTTGATAACAGGAAAATATAATGTTGAAAATCCAGCTGGTGGCTTTGTAGTGAACCACATAGGTAACGTTGAAATTGGGGTCAGTTATACACAATTAGCAGTAGATTCTGCGCTTAATGGATTTGGTAATGTATTTGTAGCTATTGCGGTATTTTTCTTTGCTGTTACGACATTACTGTTTATTGCATATGTTGCAGAAACAAATGTTGTGTATATTTTTGGAGATAATGCAATATTTAAGAATGTATTACGGGTCATTGTCATTTTATCTACTTTTTACGGTGGAATTGTATCAGCTAATTTAATTTGGTCAATAGCTGATATAGGAGTTGGACTTATTACTTGGATTAATGTAATTGGAATTTTCCTTTTACGAAAACCAGTATTAAAAGCTCTTAAGGATTACGAACAGCAAAAAGCAGCAGGAGTTGATCCAGTCTTTAATCCGACTAAACTAGGAATAAAGAATGCTACTTTTTGGGAAGATAAAAATAAGGATATAAATCAAAACAAAAATTCAAATATATAATTTTTTAGAGCCTTTAGCCTCCTTCAATTCTCATCTGAAGAAGGCTATCTTTATGCTTCAAATAATTGTTAGATGTCAAAAGAAAAAGTTTAATTTAAGACCAAAAGTACAGTATTTTTTGATCAAAAACTGAGTAAGATACTATGAAAAAATTATAGATTAACTTAAACAAATGTATAAATATTTGAATAGTTAAATTAACTAGTTAATTTAACCAAAAAATATGCTATGCTACATAATACCAAAGAGAGTTTTATATATAGGTAGGAGTTTGATTTTAGTGAAAAAAACAACAATTGCCGATGTTGCACAGTATGCAAATGTTTCTAATAGTACCGTTTCTCAATATCTAAATAAGCGATATGAATATATGAGTGTAGAGACTCGTAAAAAAATTGAAGAAGCTATTGAAGCATTACATTATCGTCCTAATTTAATGGCTCGTAGTTTAAAACAGAAATCTACCTTTACTATAGGTATTATTGTAGCAAATATTATCCACGATTTTTCTACAAAAATTATTAATGCACTTGAAGAGGAATTTGATAATGAAGGTTTCCATATGATTGTTTGTAACTCTGCGGATAATTCAAAAAAAGAGAAAAAACATATCGAAACTTTACTTGAAAAACAAGTGGATGGTTTGATTATTTTCCCGACAGGAGAAAATAAGAACCTCTATATAAGGCTTCAAGAACAAGCAATACCAATCGTTTTTATCGATCGTTTTATAGAAGGAGTAAATATTCCAGCTGTTTTGCTTGATAATTATTCAGCAATGGATATGGCAGTTGAGATGTTTCAAAAACAACCATTAGCCATTGTGACAACATCTTTAACCCTACCAATTACTCCTCGTGTTGAGCGTTTAGAAGGGTTTCGTCAAGCTTTAAGAAATAGAAATTTCTATATTGATGAACGATATATAAGAAATGGCGAACCTTCTGAAATGGAAGAGATATTCAATCAATTATTTGCATTGGAACAACCTCCAAAGGGAATAATTGCAGCAAATGATCGTATTTTCCAAGAATTAATGATTTTTATAAAAAAACGAAACTTGCATGTACCTAATGATTTACAAGTGATAGCTGTTGATGATGTACCATATGCAAAATTCGTAAATCCTTCTATCACAACATTAAAACAACCTATTCTACCCATGGCTCAAAAATCGGCTTCACTTCTCTTAGCAAAAATTAAAAAAGAGGATATATCCAATGAGCAAAAATTATATCGCTTTAAGCCGATATTAATTCAACGAGAATCGATTAACTAAAAAAGGCAATCCCTAAGCTACAGAAAATAGTCAGGGATTGCTTTTTAGTAGCGCTGATAAATTACACTTAAATTTTGGATTTGTAATAAAGCCATTTGCTCAAAAGTTACAACTTCTGAAAGTACATTCTATTGAAACTCTTTTCAGCCGTATTTACTTTTATCTTCTTAAATGAAAATATGGGGACAAGGATATTAAGGTTATTGTTCATTATAATTAGTGTATTAATTGCTAATATGCACCATAGATATTGATCCAGGTTCATTTGGATCTTTAGCTCAAATAGCAGCATACAATAATGGGGAAGAGTGGCTTGAGCAATTAATTCTATATCTTCAAAATAATCTAGACTTCATTGAGGAATTTGTAAAAGAACGAATTCCAAGAGTAAGAATAATTAGACCAGAAGGAACTTATTTAGCTTGGCTTGATTTTAGTAATTATAATTTTACTGATATTGAACTACAGCAATTGATACAAAAAAAGGCAAAACTCGCTTTAGATGATGGCTTTATTTTTGGTACAGGGGGAGAACAATTCCAAAGAATAAACTTTGCTTGTCCTAGATCGATTTTAGAAAAATCTTTAATGAACCTTGAAGAAAGCTTAAATCAATCTAATAAATAGGGATTAGTATTGTATAATATTTAAGAGCATGCTTTTGATTGTTTTAAAACATGCTCTTTTTTATTGGCTTTGTTAAAGATTAATGTTGTTATTTAATTGTTCTAATATAAATTAAATTTACCAAAAGCGAATGCGTATAATAAATGTATTAACAATACTGATTAGAATCTATACTAATCTATTTATTCTTTTTCAACCATCCAGAAGCATATACATTTTTTATGCATCTTATAAGAACTTAAATTAATGTAAATAGAGTGGACTTAATTTTAAATATAAAATATTCGGAATAACAAATTGTGTAAACTTTGTGTCCCAAAGTGAGACATCTTTGTGTCCTTGTACAAGTAGTTGACGTATCTAAGCCCTCCTCCACGCCAAATAATTTTAGTTTACATAATATAAATACCTTGGTCACAACTTTCTTATTATCAGTTGGTCCTATAATTTATCGTTCATAAGGGGATTATTCGTTTAAATAATGCTAATTATCGTTTAATGTAGATTTGTCCAATATTCATAAAAATTATTCATAAGAGTGAACAAACTAAGCTGGTCGATACTATATCTTAATATAGAATACAAAGTTGATAAGGAGTATTTCTCCTTATCAACTTTTTTATTATTATTATCCCTATTTAAATAGCGACTTAGTGATGTACCAATACCCATAAAGTCGCGACGATCAATACCCCTGGGTATTGGCTCAATGGACTAGAAGATGAATTGCTTTACATTGAGGGGACGCTTAAAAAGCACTTTGGTAGACCTCAAGTGAAAGTAAAACATGCACTAACGACGAAAAGAATATAGAATTGGAGGAAATTCATAAATTTTTATCCAGTTTTTTATTTACTTTTAAATAACTATTTTGTAAGATAGATTAAATGTACAAAAGTGGTCAGACCACTTTTGTACTTATTCAGTAAGAGCCACCATCCTCTAAAGGTAGTGGATTTCGTTCTTTATAGTAAGTATCCAAACACCTACTGAATGAAGATAAAGCCTTTGGACGCATGTTTATCTGTGCGAAAGCGATAGAACGAGGAGTTGATCGTATGGATAAAAAAACCGAACAAAAGAAAGTGTTTTTAGATATCGTCCAACAATTACAACAACTTATTAAAATGGAAGAAATTCAGGCTGGAGAAAAACTACCTTCTGAACGAGTTCTTTCAGAGCGTCTAGGTGTCGGGCGATCCTCTGTGAGGGAGGCATTGTCAAGCTTATAATTGTTTTCTTATGAAATGAAACATGGGAGAGGTACGTTTCTAGCTTCTACACATATGCATCAGTTCGTAGAAATACTGTCAATGTTTATATTAGAAGAGAAAAACCGAAAAAAGATGTCGAATTAACGCGACAAATTCATGAAAAGGAAGCCATTCGCGTAATAAGTTGTACAGAGACTCTGCGAACACTACCTGTGTGGGACAGTTTTTTTGTAAGGCTAGAAATAGAAGGTACGATTAATTGTCAAGATGTATTACGAGAAATAATAATCACGGCGGGAAATCGTCTTTCACTAAAAATCTGGTTTCAGTTAGCGGCTTATGATGGTGAGCGTGTAAATCAAAGCTCAACAGAAGAAGAAAAAATAATCATTCAAACTATGTTTAAATCGATGCAGCTTGTCTATGAAAAAGAAGCATCGCAAGCTTACGAGCAGTGGATGAAGACTTTACAAAGCATGTAAACAACAAAGGGGGAGACGAACATGGCAATACGTAGCTTATTTAGTAAAAAGAAAGAGGACGGACAGGAAAAGGGATTTCCTGAAGGACTTATGACAAAATGTCCAGAATGCCGTCACATTCAGTTAACAAAGGAATTAGAAAAAAATCATAAAGTGTGTACAAAATGCGATTATCATTTCAAAATGACTGCACGGGAGCGCGTAACATATTTCTTAGATGAAGGTTCATTTGTATCAATGGATGATCATTTACAAACAAGTAATCCACTTAATTTCCCTGATTATGTGGAAAAAATTTCAGTGGCTAAACAACAAACGGGATTAAGCGATGCTGTACTAACTGGGTTAGGTACTCTTGATGGAGAAGAAATTGTTGTAGCAATTATGGATTCTCATTTTCGTATGGGCTCAATGGGCTCAGTTGTAGGAGAAAAAATCACACGTGCCGTTGAAAAAGCTATTAAATTACGTGTACCGGTTATTATCTTTTCTACTAGTGGTGGAGCGCGCATGCAAGAAGGTATTCTATCATTAATGCAAATGGTAAAAACGAGTGCGGCATTAAAACATCATAGTGAAGAAGGACTATTGTTTATTTCTATCATGACGCATCCTACATACGGTGGCGTTTCGGCAAGCTTTGCTTCTATTGGAGATATTAATATTGCTGAACCTCAAGCATTGATTGGCTTTGCTGGTCGCCGTGTAATAGAAGAAACGTTAAGAGAAAAACTACCAAATAATTTCCAAAAGTCAGAATTTTTACTTGAGCATGGTCAGCTTGATGCAATTTTCCATCGAAAAGATTTACGAAACCAAGTAGCAATGCTTGTAAAAATGCATACAAAAGGAGGCGTGCAACATGTCTAAAAATTTAGCTTTTGAAGAACCAGTAGTACAATTACGTGAAAAAATTGATGAGTTAAAAACAATTGCTACCAAAGCGAAAGTAAATATGACAGACGAAATCGAAAAGCTTGAAACACGCCTTACTCAGCTAGAACAATCCATTTATACCAATATGAGACCATGGGATCGTGTACAGGTTGCTAGACATCCTGAACGTCCAACAACATTACAATATATAGAAGCTATGTGCGAAAATTTTATAGAGTTACATGGAGACCGTTCGTTTAGTGATGATGGGGCTATTCTTGGAGGAATCGCTCTCTTTGAAGGACAGCCCATAACAATTGTTGGACACCAACGCGGAAAATCAACTAAAGAAAATATTCGGCGAAATTTTGGTATGCCACACCCAGAAGGATATCGTAAGGCATTACGCTTAATGAAGCAGGCTGAGAAATTTAAGCGCCCAATTATTTGTTTTATTGATACGAAAGGTGCCTATCCAGGTAAGGCAGCCGAGGAACGCGGCCCAAGTGAAGCCATTGCTAGAATTCTTGCTGAAATGACGATTCTAACAGTACCAGTTATTAGTATTGTTATTGGGGAAGGCGGAAGTGGTGGTGCAATTGCATTAGGGGTAGCTAATCGAGTCTTTATGTTAGAGAACTCAACGTATTCGGTTATCTCACCTGAAGGAGCTGCATCGATCTTATGGCGAGATGGTAGTCTAGGGAAGCAAGCAGCAGAAGCAATGCGTATAACAGCACCTGACTTAAAAGAGCTTGATGTTATTGATGGAATAATCCCTGAAATAACTGGTGGAGCACACCGTAATGTTGCGAAGCAAGCAATTTATATAAAAGAATGTATAAGCGTCACACTAAAAGCATTGAATTCTTTAAATGGCGAACAATTAATTAAGGATGGTTATGAGAAATTCAGAAAGATTGGACAATATACAGAAGCTTAAATTCATTTTTAGGTTTTTGGACCTGTGAATTTGCTCGTAAAGAGATAAAAATTTTCTTAAATTAAATAATAGCCTAATAATGGAAGAATAAAGAGTTGTAGTTTGTAAAAAAGATTGATCATTTAAAATAAAGTTCGATAATTTGTAATATAGTTTGATAAAAATAACTTCGCATTTAAATAAAACCCATTCATTTTGATCAAACTTTTTTCAAAATGCGTGGGTTTCTTCTATTATAAAGTCAACGTTCGCAGCAAATTTTTAATCAAACTTTATTCTAAACCAACACTAATGTGCATAGCTGTGGAACAGTGCCAGAACATGGAGAAGAAATATTAAGACAGCCGGAAAAATGTGCGTTGTCTGGACATTCTTGTCTTTTTTATTTTTTGAAATGTAAGTTTGTCTGGACATTCTTGTCCAAAAAGTAGGGAATTATATTATGTCCGGACATTCTTGTCCAAGATGTCTGTAGATTCTTGTCCATATACAATATACAACATATGTACATGGACAAGAACTTCCGGACACTAATAATTGATCAAAACAAAGTTAAAATAACCTTTTTAAAAAATTTGTCCGGAAGTTCTTGTCCAAATATAAAGACAAGAACTTCCGGACTTTGTATAATAGAGACAAGAACTTCCATACGTTTATTTTTCTGAATTTTCAAAATGCAAAAAGGAGGTGTTTATTTGTATAAACCCTTAATTACTGATGCCAGTAAAAAATATGGAAACAATAGATGGTTAGCATATAGTAATAAATTAAAAAGAATTGTCTATTTATTTAGTGATTTAGAATATGAGCATTGGTTACAGATAGAATCAGATCCCGATATAGTTGAGTTTTGTGAACAACCTATAAAAATGGAAATAATTGATAACGGTAAAGTTTTTTCATCTATTATTGATATGTGGGTGAAATATAAAAATGACCAAGAAGCCTTTATAGAAATAAAGTATAGAAAAGATCTATTAAAAAAATCAGTAATGAAGCAAATTTATATCCAACAGGTTTGGTGTGATGTTAATAAAATAAATCATCTCATTAGGACAGAAGATGAAATAAAAATGAACCCTATTAAGTTATCAAATCTTAAATTTCTTATAAAACAAGTTAATAATTCAATTGATTGTAACAGTTCGACTTTGACTTTAATTAAGAGTCATATCAATGATGAACCAAAAACCGTTCAACAGATAACAAATGAAACCAAAGTTCAACTACAAATTTTATTAAAAATTATATGTATACTTTTATATAAAGGGGAGATTAAATGTAATCTTGATTCATTACATTTTGGGAAACATTTGGAGGTGTGGAGATAATGAGAAGTTTTTTTTTACAAAGAAATATTTCTATAGAATATATAGATTTTCATAATTGGGATTCTATTTATACGGGAGATTTAAATGAGAAAGAACTTAGCATTTTTAATAATAAAAAGAAGGCAATGGACCTTTTTTTTAATACAGAAATACCTTTAAATGAAATAGTTAAAGAGACAGGTTTAGTAAAGAGTGAAATCTATCGTTTTGCATCAAGATGTATTGTCTATGATGACAATAATAAAATAATGGGGTACAGAGGATTAATTAGCAACAATAAGATAGCTCCTTATATTCGAAAATCTCTTAATAATCTTGATTTAACAAATTTTTCCGGTGCATTTCAATTACTTTTAAATACTTACCCTCAGTTAAAATTTTTTTTAATTGATGAGTATTTTAAAAGATCAAAAGTAAAAAATAGCGCCAGAGAACGTAAAATAAGCTATAAAAATTTGCATAGGAAGTTTATTAATGAATGTAGGAAGTTAGGAATTAAATCAAATGATTATCCGTTCAATACTACTAGTTTAGCTCGAAAATCCGTTGAAAGATTTATTAAAGAAATTTCAAATAAATACATTCGAGAAGTATCCGGAATTAATGGTCAACAATCATCAATGCTCTTAAATAATGTAAATAACTCTATTAATTCAAAATCAACAATAACAAGACCGCTGGAAAGGGTTGAGTTTGATGGACATCTCCTTGATGTAATAGTTTCTATAGTATTTCAAACTCCAAAAGGAGAAGAAATTATAGATACACTTAATCGCATCTGGTTATTAACTGTTATTGATGTAGCTACAAGAGCTGTAATAGGCTATCACTTATCCTTTAATAAAGAATATAACGAAGAAGATGTTAAATTGTGTTTTCAATCAGCAATTTTACCTTGGAAACCAAAAGAACTTACTATACCTGGATTAAGTTATTCTAAAAATGCCGGATTTCCCTCATCCAAATTTTCGGAAGCTAAATACGGTGTTTGGGACGAAATTAGTTATGATAATGCAAAATCACATCTTTCTAAAGAAATTAAAGACATTCTAACAAAACAAATAGGTTGTACCATTAATATGGGTCCTGTAGCAGTTCCTGTTAATAGACCAATTGTAGAACGCCTTTTTAAAACTATTGAAGAGAATGGCTTCCATAGGCTGCCTTCAACTACTGGCAGTAATGTATTGGATCCAAAAAGAAAAGATCCTGAACAAAATGCAATTAAATTTTCTATTACCTCTGAAGCAATAGAAGAACTATGTGATGTAATAATAGCAAATTACAATGGTTATCCTCATGATGGCAATGATGGTTTTTCACCTTTAGAAGTATTTGGAAGTAGAATAAAACAAGGGATGTTTATTGCAAACCTTCCAGAAGAAAATAGGGACTCAGTTACTTTATTTCCAATAATTTGTGTGCGTCAAGTAAAAGGTAATCTAGAACAAGGCAGAAGGCCATTTATAAACTATAAAAATGAACGTTATACTAGCCCCGAACTTAGTAGAGATTTTTCAATGGTGAGTGAAAAAGTAACTATCCTAATTAATACTGAAGATCTTCGTACAGTTGTAATATATCGACAAGATGGCTCAAAATATGGAGTATTAACTTGTAGTGGTTATTGGGGAACTGTTCAACATTCCTTAAAATTACGGGATGCAATAAATAAGTTTAGGCGTGAACGGTATTTCTTCTATACCGACGATGAAGATCCTATGGATGCTTTTCAAGCATTTTTAGAAGAAAATGCAATAAACGATAAAAAACTTAGGAATCTATTAGCTGAAATAAAGTCCTATAAAAAGAGATATAATATTGATTCCAAAAATAAAGAGAAGAAAAAAGTATTGGTAAAATTAAAAAAAGAACAACAAATACTACACCAAGAAGTTATTGATGACAGAAAAGTCGTTACTATTGAAGATATTTCTAGAGATAATCCTAATAATAAACAAAATGATGAATTCAAATCAACTCACGATTTAATCATAGAACAAAAGATAAATCAAAGAGAAAAATGTTCTATGACGGCTAACACTAATTCAGTTAAAGATGAAATTAATTTAAATAACATCAACCCTGAAATCACAGAAACAAACTACTATGACCATTTAATAAACGTAGAAAAAAACAAAAATAAAAATAAGAGAAAATCAATCTCTCTTTAGGTGGTGTATATTATGGTGAACTTATCAAATATAAACGTTCCTTTTGGAAAACACCCTGTTGACACTGGGAAATATCTAATTGCCACAAATGAAATTGATAAATTATGTTATATAGTAGGGAACTGGATTGATAATAGATTTCCAGGTGCTATTATTCATGGACGCCCTTGCTTAGGTAAGACACGAGCTATTAAATACCTAATAAAAGTACTTCCTAAAGAATTAAATCAAAATATTCCTATGTTCCATATTAAATGTAAAACCTATAAAAATCCTAGTGAAAATAACTTTTTTGAGGATTTGTTAGATGGAGTAGGACATGCTGTACCTGAACTAGGAAGACCAAGTGAAAAAAGAGTCCGTTTAAAACATTTTTTTATAAATACCGCAGAGAAATCAAAACAAAATAAAATTGTTATTTTCATTGATGATGCACAAAAACTAACAGCAATTCAATATGATTGGCTTATGGATGTATATAATGAGTTAGATGAATATGGGATTGTATTAACTACTATTCTAGTAGGACATGACGAATTAATCGACCGTAGAAAAAGATTTATTAAAAATAAGGATTTTCAAATAGTAGGTAGATTTATGAGTGATAGCTATCAGTTTAATGGGGTTAAAGATGTCGAAGATTTTAAAATTCTACTTGAGCAATATGATGAGGGAACTGAATTTCCTGTTAATTCAAATTTGTCATATACTCAGTTTTATTTCAGGGATCATTTTGAAAATGGGTTTAGGTTGGTTAACTATGCAGGAGAGTTTCATGACGTATTTTTAGAACTTCAATTAGATAAAGGATTACAAAAAAACAAAGAAATACCTATGCAATACGTTACACTATCAATTGAATATATCTTGAAAAACTATGGATTTTTTGGTGAAAATGTTCAACTACTTAATAAAAGTCTTTTCAAAAAAGCAATAATAAATTCCGGTTATATTCAATCCGAGTTAGTTTTATTAGAAGTTGAATAAAGGGAGGGGGTAACATGGGTAAAAGAGAGTTTGTATGGAATAGGGAGTGGATTCATAGTTATATATCCAATTGGTGTATATTCGAACGTTTTAAATACTCTAACGCTTTATATAATAATAATGATCTAATCGGTATATTTGGAAACAATAAGGTTAAAGCAGTAAAGCGTATTACAAGTGTAGGTGATTATCTAAGAAATCTTGTAAGTTTAGCTGGTATAGATAAACATAAATCTCTTGATATATTAGGAGTAAATTTGAATAGTAGAAATTCATTGATATACAAAAAAGTAAAACCTATATTAGGTGTAACATATGCTTATTCTATCAGAGATAATATTACCTTTTGCTCCAGTTGTATTAAATGTGGTTTTCACAGTATTTTTCATCAAATGACTCTTTTTAAAAGTTGCGTTTTCCATCCAAATGAACCATTAGTAGATAGCTGTGAAAAATGTGGAAAGATCTTTGGTAAATATCTGTTGTCCAATTTTTCAAACCACCCGTTTACCTGTGAATGTGGTTTTTGTTTATTAGAAAATAACAATGTGATTTCAATTTTTAATGATTGGAGAAGGAAATTTACTATTAAAGATGAGGAACTATTATTTCTTCTTAACCTATATAAACAGAAAGTAGAACCCCCTTTATTAATCCACCCAATACGGATTTTAAGGAAATATAATGAAATGGATAGGCTACACTAGGTTAGACAGATTCTATAAGGGCTAGTACACTATAATTACTAACCTAAAGGAGCGTGTTTT
>NZ_JBYTBB010000070.1:0-29912 GCF_058788755.1 Lysinibacillus sp. FW301-JW8 | reverse complement strand
AACTTTAAATATTTTCTTCCCTCAAAAGAAAAGTAAAGTAAAAGCATGTTACTCACCATCATTAAATGGATAGAATAGTGTTTGGTACAATTCTAATCTATAGCTGTCAACCAACATTTTATACATAAAACTACTTTGTTACTTTACATAAAACCACCCACTTATTTTTCATAAAAAAACATTCACAAGTTGTTTTACCCACATTTGTGAAGGTCAAAGAATTTCTACTATGCACAAGTTAATACACCAATCAAAACATTAAAAACCAGTAAATCCATCAAAATATGGGCTTAACCAAATTGTGATGTACGTTAATCCATCAAAAAATAAAATAATACCAAGTACAACCATCAGATAGCCACCTACTTTTGTAATGACTGTGCTATATTTTCGTATCCATCCTAATTTCGTAATAAATTGTGATAATAGTAAAAATGGTATCGCAAACCCTAGTACGTAAACAATCATATAAAATACGCCAACATTAGGATTTTGGGAAGCCATCATAAAAACCGCTCCAGTAATAGGACCAGAACATGGTGTCCATCCTGCAGCAAATGCAAGCCCAATTAGTAATGAGCCAAAATAGCCTGTAGGTCTATTTTTAATAGCTAGTCTCTTCTCTTGCATCAGAAACTTCGGTGACAAAAAACCGATGATGATTAATCCGAAAATAACAATTAAAATAGCGCCAATTTGACGAAGTAAATCCTTATATTGAAAAAAGAACCAGCCTACTAATGATGAACCGTATCCTAAGAAGATAAAAATAATGGAAAAACCTAATAGAAAAAAGATTGTATGAAGCAAGCCAATTCGTTTTGATTTTTTGTTTTCTCCCTGTAGTTCATCCAATGACATACCCGTGATATAGGAAATAAATGCAGGGTATAGCGGTAAGGTACAGGGTGAAATAAAATTCAAAAATCCTGCACCAAATGCTAATAATATATTCAAGTCTGACAGCATAGTCGATAGCTTCCTTTCTTCAGTATAATGCCCAGTATATAATGGTATCTGTTACACCTATAATGATTAAAATTACACCCGCTACATTTTGAATTACTCTCCCCATTTTCATGCTAAATCGTATAATGACGCGTTTTTCATAAAAGAAATGAATCAGTGTCAACATGATCAAAAGTGGTACGGAGGTTGCTATACCAAAAATAGCTGGTAGAACTAAGCCATACGAAGTTGATGCAACCGTCGGCATTAGCCATACAAAGAAAAGTACGAACATTGTTGGGCAAAAGGCTAGAGAAAAACTAGCACCCATCAGCAGGGAGCCTATTTTCCCTTCTTTCAACACTGTTGGAATAAGAGAAGAAATTCGATTCAGAAATTTTAATTTAAAAATGCCAATAAGCACGAGACCCGTTATTAGCATAATTGGACCAATTGCCTGGCGAAAAACAGGAAAATACACAGTCATTTTCGTTTCAAAGGATTGACCAAATATCCATGCGAAAAAGCCTAATAAACTAAAGACAATAACCTTCCCAACTATAAAAAACACAATTTCCTGCCAATTACTTTTCATTTGCATAGTGCGATTCCCATAAAAAGTGATAGCGCTCATATTACCTGTTAATTGACAAGGAGCTAAAGCGCCTATTAAGCCAAGTAGAATCGCAATAATAAGCGGAGCATGCTCATAGGCATTCAAAAATTCTGATATAGGATTGCTTATGATTTGGCTTATATTTGACATCAAATTATACATATAAAACACCTACTATATTATTGATAATGTATGTTTATTTATCCGAATATTTCTTGGACCTGAGCGGTTTTCTCTTGCACCCGAGCACTTTTCGGCTATACCTGAGCGGCTCTCTCTTACACCCGAGCGCTTTTCGACTATACCTGAGCGGCTCTCCCTTGCACCCGAGCGCTTTTCGACTATACCCGAGCGACTCTCTCTTACACCCAAGCACTTTTTGGACCCCAGAGGCTTTCTCTTGAAACCGAGCGTTTTTCCTCTATACCTGAGCGCTTCTCTCTTAGACCCGAGCGTTTTTGGCAACACCTGAGCGGTTTTTCCTTGGCTTTATTCGGGTAGCTGAACACGTACTACACTATGAAAGGGATTGTCTTCCTACCTGTTTATACGGGTAATATCTAGATACACCTAATATATATAGTAAATATGAATAATTGATGCAGATTAGCGTTTTAACAGATACACTTTTGACCAAAGTATGTCTAATGCAGTTTTACAGCTCTAGTCACAAACTAGTTCATCATAAATTAGGTGACAAACCGCTAAAAAGTTCTCAATATCAGCTGACAAATATTTTACTAAAAAGTAGCTATTCGACATTATATGAGAAAATTCTTGTACGGAATAGCTATGTAATAAATTCTGTTGGTAATCAGCCTCAATGACACTTCTTGGCAAAAAGGCAATGCCAAGTCCATGCTTCACAAAATTTTTTATGACCTCAGTTTGATTAATATGCATGCTTTTATAGCGTTTAAATTGTTGTAATACTTGCTGGATGTCCTGCCAATAGGGTGCATATTCATGTGTTAAAATCATTTCTTGTTGTAAAAGCGTCAGCGCATCAGCCTCTTTTTTTGTCATCGGAGCAATTAATTGAAGTGGTTCCTGTGCAAGAAGGACGGTATGAAGGTCACGAGTTGATGTCAGTTTCGATAAACCAATATCCACCTCTCCTGTATAAACCGCCTCTCCTATTTCATTAGACTTTAATAGCTCGATCCTAATTTGTATGGATGGTTTCTGCTGTTGAAATGTTTGGATGATGGCTGGTAATGTAGAATTGGCAATTTGAGGGGCAACCCCGATCGTTAAATGGGACGTATATCCATGCAAAAAGGATTCCATATTTTGTATTCCTTCATCCACAGTCATTATCATTTTTTCTGCCTGTTGAAAAAAGTAAGCGCCAAAACGATTTAGTTTCACCTGCTTCCCCTGTCTATCAAATAACGTTGTTTGCAGTTCCTTTTCAAGATGCTGTATATGCTTTGATACTGTAGATTGTGTAATAAATCGTTGTTCTGCCGTTTCGCGAAAATTTTCTGTTCTTGCAGCAATTAGAAATGTTCTTATCCATTCTGTTTCCATCCCGACGCCCCATTTGTTTTTCATACATTATAACGAAAATTTTTTATATCTTGAAACCTTTTCAAAAAATGTGCGTATGTATAACTATTAATGTCAATTGGAGGAATACAGATGTCGTTTTTTAACAATGTTCTTGCAAGTATTGGGATAGGCTCTGCAACGGTTGATACACGATTAGAAAAAACTACATACAGAGCTGGTGAAGTAATGCGTGGCGAGATTATAGTACGTGGCGGGCAGGTTGAACAGCAAGTCGATACGATTTATTTATCGATCAATACGACCTATATTCGAGAAGCGAATGACAATAAATATACGGAAGTAGCGGCTCTACAAAAAATTAAAGTATCGGAGCCATTTGTTATTGCAGCAGGCGAAAGGAAAACCTTCCCTATTTCAATTACATTACCATTCGAAACACCGATAACAGCAGGCAAAACCCAAGTATGGATTCAAACAGGGCTTGATATTAAAAATGCAGTGGATCCAAACGATAAAGATTATATTCGTGTTCAGCCAACAGAGCTGGCTGCACATATTCTAGACGCTATAAGCTCACTCGGTTTCCGTTTGCGTGAAGCAGAGTGTGAACAGGCACCAGCTAGATTCCGCGGCTATTATCCATTCATTCAAGAATTTGAATTTGTGCCAACAGGACAATATCGAAATCATTTAGATGAGCTAGAAATTGTTTTTCTGTCACAGTCTAATCATTCAGCAGAAATATTGCTACAAATAGATCGTAAAGTTAGAGGCATTGGAAGCTTTTTCGCAGAAGCTCTTGATATGGACGAAAGCTATGTCAGAACCACGTTTACCAAGCATGATTTACCAATGATTGAAACGAAGCTACAGCAAATTATTGCCAAGCATTTAAAAGGATAAAATAGAAAAACACGGTATGAAAATTAACTATTTCATACCGTGTTTTATTTATGCTGTCACATCGCGTTTCATAAAGGATGTATAGCTGATTACAAGGAAAATAACAGCATAAATCGCTAGGACAGTAAGTGAGAATGGCATTGTGATACCTTCTATTACAGGATTTCCTGATTCATATTGCGTTAAATTTGAATGCGTCAGCCAAATGTATTTGACAATTTCATATCGACTTAAGAACATCACAATCATTCCGCCTGTAAACGATAAGAACATCGTTAAACCAATCGCTAAAGAGCTTGAGCGGAAAACTGAGCCCACTAAGAATGCAAATAAAATTGACATCACAAAGTCACCGCCAGACAGTAAATAATGATATCCCAAATCATTCCATATTGCCTTTTCGACAATTTGTCCATTGACCATCTCTAACTCGACTCCTGCTCCATTGCCGAATAATAGAAATCCTACTATAGCACTTACTACAACATTAATCACAAATAAAAACAATCCAAAAATAAAAGTTGTAATTAATTTGGAGGTTAATATTTTTGCACGCGACATTGGACGTGTTAACAGCATTTTAATAGTACCGGTTGAGAATTCAGTCGAAACAATACTTGCTGCTGTAATCACTGTAAATAATGTAACTAAAGTGAGCATATTACTCGTAAAAGACATAAAGCTTGTGAGACTTCCCTCTTTTTGAGACGGCACATTATGCGCTAAACGATACTCTGATATTGCCATTTGCTCCTCGAAATATGTTTTATCTGCTGGAGACAAATCATCTCCTGCTAACATTTCTTTATAGTTAATAATGGCCAGTTGCTCATTTTCTTTCCATGAAATATCCTCTGAATCTTTTGTTTCATAGTATTTCATTATAATACCAGGTCCAATAATAAAAAGGATTACTAATGCGGTCATCGCCCAAGTCCCTTTTTTATACCACAATTTCATCCATTCATTTTGAATTAGCTTCAGCAATTTGGCCACCTCCTGTCATTTCTAAGAATTGGTCCTCTAATGTTTTTTGATGTGGTTGTACAGCGAATAATTGGATTCCTTCATTAACGAAGTGTGTTATGAATGATGGTATATCTTCTTTCTTTATTTCCACAACGTAGCCACTATTTTCTGTAACAAAATTTATATCGAGCTTTTTAAGGAGCGATACAGCTTCGTCATTAGGAGTAGCCTCAATATAATAAAACGAAGAATTATTACTATGAATGTCACGAATATCAATTAATTTACCATTTTGAATGACAGCTACCCGATCACACATTAATTCGATTTCAGATAATAAATGACTGGAAACAAAAACAGAGACGTCATCCTCAGTCGCAATTTTCCGTAAATACATACGGAATTCACGAATACCAGCCGGATCAAGCCCATTTGTAGGCTCATCTAAAATTAAAAACTTAGGTCGATGAAGCAATGCCTGGGCTAGTCCTAAACGTTGACGCATTCCAAGAGAATACGTAGATACTTTTTCATGAATACGTTTCTCAAGACCCACCTGATTCACTACCTCTTGAATGCGCTCCTTTGTCACATTTTTATGCATTCGCGCAAAATGCAATAAGTTTTTATAGCCCGTCATAAACTTATACATTTCAGGATTTTCTACAATTACGCCGACCTTACTAATTGCCTCCTCATAATTCTCCTGTAGAGAAAGACCATCAATGATAACCTTCCCCTCCGTCGGATGCATAAGCCCCGTCATCATACGAATAGTTGTCGTTTTACCTGCACCATTTGGTCCTAGAAATCCAGTAATTTGCCCTGGATATAAATCGATATTCAATTGCGATATTAATTGTTTACCACGAATAATCTTTGATAAATTTTGCAATTGAACAATTGGTTGTGTTGTCATTAATTTCATCCTTTCTTATAGTAGGCCTTCATCCATTGCACTGCATCCTTATTCGTCTCATCTCGAATCCTTTCAACTTCCTCATGTGCAATAATCGAGCCATTTTGTAGTAAAATGATTTGATCTAAAATCGGCTCTACCTCATATAGCTCATGGGTGGATAAAAGAATTGTTTGATGTTCCATATCAGTAAATTGAATGAGCCCTTTAATGAGTTGCTCACGAACAATTGGATCAAGCCCAGCAAACGGCTCATCCATTAAATAAAATGGGACCTCTCGTCCAAGCGTTGCGGCCATTTTCATACGACCACGGTTTCCCTTAGATAGCTGTCTTAATCTCATTTTTTTATCAACTTGCAAAAACTCTGCAACGATACAGGCCTTATCATATGAGAAATCCTCGAATTGAGAGGAATAGTGCTGAAAAAGCTGCTCTCCAGTATAAAAGTCAAAAAATAAATCTGTATCTGGTAAATAGGCAATTTGATCGGCACTTCTACGAGTAACTGGGGTACCGTTTTGTAAAACCTCACCACTTGATGGAAGTAATAAGCCAGCTAATACTTTTAAAAGTGTTGACTTCCCACTACCATTTTCTCCAACTAGACCTATGATCTGGCCAATTGGTAATGAATAAGACACCTCTTGCAGTATTGTTTTTTTCATATAACGAAAAGAAACATTTGAAAGCTGTAGCATTTATCTCACCTCACGATTTATTTTGCAAAACAATCAGCATCTCTTCCTTTGAAAACCCAAGTGCTTCAATGGATGATAAAAAATTATCTGCTAATTGATTTTTCATATTTTCTCGCAACACAACAATTCGCTCTTCATTCGTTGTGATAAATGTACCTTGCCCCCGTTTAGTTTCCGTTATATTCATCGCCTCTAACTCCTTATATACACGTTGCACTGTATTGACATTAACCCCTGTCTCTACTGCATACTCTCGAACAGAAGGAAGTCGGTCCCCAAGTGCTAACATTCCTTTTAAAATATCTCCACAAATGCGATCAACAAGCTGGCTATAGATTGGTTTATCTCGTGAAAAATCAAGTGTCATCGTAAAACCACCTTTTCAAGCCACTTTGTAGCAATGATAAATAGCAATACGAGTAAAATGGAAAGGGCTAGTTCCTCTACTACATACAATGTTCCAAGTCTAAACTCCATTGAGGGCAACTTGGATTTTGGCAAATACTGTTCAAGCCAGCTTAACGAGATACCTATATGTTGTAAAATTTTAACATATATTAAACTTTCAGTAAATCTAAACCATAGATAAATGCTTGCAAAAAAGGCCCCCATCAAAAGAACGATAGCAAAACGGCCGATAAAGTACTTCATTTGGAGATAAAATGCTAAAAATAGAAGTATGATTACAAATAGCGTTAATTGAAACACTGCAATAATGGCTACCACGATTACTAGCAATAACAATACCTGCCCATAGCTGGCTATAAAAGCAGCTTTTAATGAATAGATAGCAATACCTGTAAAAAGAATATTAAAAATTGTATATCCCGTTAAGGAAAAAACAATTTTTACACCTATAAGCTGTTGAATAGAGCTTGTTGAGTGCAGCCATATTTCTTTACTTCTTAAATCCAAACGTAAGCTAGCCAAAAACTGCAATACAGAATAAAAACCTCCTAAAGCAAGGACTAGAAAAGTAAAAGCAAATGGAAGTTGATTATCCTCTGTAAATCCATCGCCATATCGTTCTATTAAATACGGAGCAACTATGGATATTAAGATTCCTAAAAAGACCCCCACATATAACCATGCCCGAAAGAGCACCCATTCCTTTTTGAATTGCCCAACAAAACTTTTCAATGTAAACACCTCGTGTCATAGTGTACTAGTCAAATATTACACTAGGACTTTTTGAATTGCAAGTGCCAAAAAAAGCAAAAGGAAGAATCTGTTTATCAAGACTCTTCCCTTTGCTTTATTTCATTTTCCCTACTACTTTAACCTTTAATCTTGTTGCATTTTCAGGATGGTACGCAAGGGGTGTTTCTTCCACTTCCACTAGTTCAATCGTTTCTGAAAGTGCACCTGCTAAAATGGTCTGCTTCACTGCCTTATCCTGTGCATCCTTTAATGAATCTTCACGCGGCTCTCTTGAATAAATATAAATCTGTTCATATTGACCACTAAATTCGGCGATGGATTGGCCCCACCACTTTCTTTTCTTTAAATTCTTTTATAAAACAAAACAGCCATTCTACCTTCGAGTATCTTTGTGATGCTTTTCAAAAAGAACACCACATTCTCTAATGGTTTGTGGACGATAGAACTGACAGAAAGATAGTGGTAATATAATCTATAAGTTTATGAATAAGTGAGGAAAATAACGATGTCCAAGATAAACAAAATAGATTATTCAATTGGAAAAAAGATACGTGAAGATCTTCAGGCAGATTGTCAAAATTGTTTTGCCTTATGCTGTACAGCTTTAAATATTGTTGCTTCTAGCGACTTTGCGATGAATAAACCTGCAGGTATTCCCTGTCAAAACTTACAATCCGATTTTAGCTGCCAAATTCATGGTACCCTTAGGGAAAAGGGATTTAAGGGATGTACCGTTTTTGATTGCTTAGGAGCAGGGCAAAAGGTTTCACAAACAACCTTTCATGGACAGGATTGGCGCCAGCACCCTGCGCATGCTGACGCAATGTTTCGCGTATTTCCAATTATGGAGCAATTATTTGAAATGATTGCTTATATTGCAGAGGCATTATCCTATAAGGTTGACGCTCAGTTATATAATAGATTACTTGAACAATTAGAAAAACTTCAATTTGCTACGGAATTAGATGCAGCGACATTATTAAAAATTGATATACCTAATTATAGAATGCCTGTTAATATGTTATTACTTGAAACAAGTACTCAGATTCGTCAACACTTTATAAAAACAGCTACTGGCAAAGCCTCTCGAAAGTATAGCTATCGAGGAGTAGATTGGATGGGCAAGAATTTAAAGGGCAAAGATTTACGTTCTACGGATCTAAGAGGAGCTTATCTAATTGCAGCTAATCTTCAGCAGGCTGATTTACGAGGAGTCGATTTTATCGGAGCTGATTTACGAGATGCTAATTTACGAGGTGCTGATCTTTCTACAGCTATGTTTTTAACTCAAATGCAAATTAATTCTGCCCAAGGAGATAAGCTGACTCAATTGCCCTCTCACTTAAAACATCCTCCCCATTGGCTTGCTTAATTAGAAAAAGGGTAGATGAACGAGTATACCTCCATCTACCCTGCTTTTTATTTTTGTTTCTTTTTATAGATAATTGTCGCTACAACTAGTAACAGTAAAACCGCTTGTCCAAGTATGGTTTCAACCGTAGGATAGAATCCTATGAAGCTGACTACCGGCAAACCATCTACAATTGTGGTTGATACAGAATCTCTTAATTGGAGTGTATGCAGACTGACACCAATAATTTTAAAGGCCAATACATATATCAACACGGTAGCCACAGCAAAGAATTTATGAATTGGAATTTTCCCACTTGCTTTAAATAGCACAAGGGCAAAGACTGCCAAAATAAGAAGGGCTACTACAATACCTAGCACAAATTGAGAAGTCTCCATTTTTGGAGCAATCCCTGCGTAAAAAACAAGCGTTTCTGCTCCTTCACGGAAAACTGATAAGAAGCTAATAGCTGCCATAGCAAAGACAGAGCCACTGGAAATAGCACTACCTATTTGTTTAGAAATATAGCGATTCCAGCTCGCCACACTTGATTTACTATGCAACCAGATTCCCACACCAATCATCATGGCTGCAGCAAGTAAGCCTACATAGCCTTCCATTAACTCCCGATTTGTATCGATTGTTGCTGAGTTTAAAATAGTCGACATTAGAATTGCCGCAACGGCAGACAGCAGAACACCAACAAATGCGCCAACATAAATCCATTTGCGCATCTTCTTTTGTCCTGATTTATCAAGGAATGACACCAAGGCCAAAATAATGAGCAGCGCCTCAAGTCCTTCGCGAAGTAATATTAATGCTGCATCCCATATTGTATAATCCGAATCACCTTGAATAAGCTCGATTTCGGTACGAAAATTTTCTAATTTTTTTGTAATGGCTTCTTTATCAACAGAGGATTTTAATAAATCGCTCGCAATAATGGGCATATCACTTTCAATTTTTGTATAAAGACTACCGTTTCGTGTAGAGATTTCTATTTCAATACTTGGCCAGACTGTAATAAATTCACGAATTTTCTCAGAAGCAGCCTTATAATCTTCAGCATCAATAAAATCATTAGCTTCATCAATATAAGCAATTAATGTAGCCAAAGAAAATTCTCCCTCTACTAATTCTGCTGTTTCTTTGCCTGCCACAAAATCATTAATTGTTTGTTTTAAATCTGCAAATTGAGACTGCATTAGACTAATATCAGGCTCTTCAGCTGAAATAGAGATACGCAGAAATGCCATTTGTGTTTCAATTTGCCCATACATCGCAATACTTTGCTCTCGTATAGGTCGTTCACTTTTATTCCATTTTATATTAAAATCCTTGTAAGCTTCATCAATCTCCTTGATATTTCCACTTGCTAAAGCCTTTTCAAAGTCTGCCATAATGGGCTTAAACTTTTGTCCAAACTCTGCCCGCTGTGCTGCTTTATCTACTGGATTTTCAAGTTTTTCTAAGTTTCGTAGTGCATTCGACAGTCCGGAAAGTGCCTCCAAACGTTCATCTTTGGAAGTTGCCTCCGTTGCTTGAAGAAGGATCTCATCAACCTTTACTTTCGCCTCTTTTTGCTCAGTAGTAACTTTAGCCCAGTCTGTGGCAAATTGTTCAATTGCCTGCTTTGCCTCAGTTTCATTATCCTGCTTCGTATTCATCAGTGCATCACTGATCGCAATATATAAATGACTATAAGATTGCGCTGCTTGCACTGGTACAGCTAATGTCAGTAGTAAGCAAATAATCAAACTACAGCGCGTTAAAAAGTGCTTCACCTAAATAACTCCCCTTTTGTACACCAGGGAAGCAAGCAAACACAGCACTGCCTCGATGGGTAATGTATTCATTCATTTTATCCATTCGCCCTAAACTATTTTGAATGGCTGTAAATTGTGCTGGGTCTTTTTGAAAAGAGATGAATATTAGCCCTGCATCATGTGCACCAGTATTCGACATAACGCCAGATGCGTAAGAATAAGAGCGACGTAACATACGGGCACCTGATTTTCGTGCCAAATGTACATGAGATGTATCTGGCATAATATACTCACCTTTACTATCTTTTGCCTCTACATCAAAATCATCAAATTCCTTTGTTTTACCAAGCGGAGCACCACTATCACGATAGCGACCAAATGTTGCTTCCTGGTCCTTTAAAGATGTACGATCCCATGTTTCAAGATGCATTTGGACTTTACGTGCAATCAAATAAGAGCCGCCTTTTAGCCAGCCTTTATCAACCCAAACAACCTCATTTAAATCCTTCTCATCTGTAATCGTTGGATTCACAGTTCCATCCTTGAATGCAAATAGATTTCGCGGTGTTCCTCCACCAGCAGGAAACGAGTTAAAACCTGCCTGCGACCATTTAACCTCCACTTTACCAGAGGCTGCACGTACTAAATTACGCACGGCGTGGAATGCTACCTGTGGATCATCCGCACAGGCTTGAATACAAAGATCACCGCCAGTAAATTCCTTTTGCAGCTGATCTTTCGGGAAATGAGGCAAATCCTTTAACTCCGCAGGCTTCAAATGCTGAATACCAAGCTTATCAAACAAAGATGGTCCTACACCAATCGTAATGGATAGATTGGAAGCATCTAAGCCATCTGCTTCTCCTGTATCGCCTGTCGGAACTCTAGTATTCTTTGTTAAATCGACCATTAACTCACCATTCATTAAACGTACAACAAGAGGTGTCCATTGTTTGAACAACTCTTGTAGGTCTTTCTTAGATGTCAATAAAACATCCAAAGAAGCAAAATAAATATTTGTTTGTACAGGCGTAGTGATGCCTGATTGATGCTTGCCATAAAAATTAACTTTATTACTAGCAGTTGTGCTGTCAGCAACAGGCTCAAAGACATCATAGCCCATTACTTTCATGACACCGCCTAAGCCAGAGGCACCAATTGCTGCACCCGCTACACCAATGCCTGTAAGCTTTAACATTTCACGTCTAGATATTTTTTTATTAATCCATTTTTCATCGTTTGACGCTGTCATTTTATATCACTCCAAAATAATGCCCATTTGACTTAATGGTTCACCCAGTTGATTAACAGCTGCTGCAAGTGCTTTAGTATTTTCCTCCGTTAACTCCTCATAGGAAACATAGCCACCATCAGCTGTTGCATGTTGTGCTAATAAGTCATCCACTGCTTTAAATTTTTCATCTAAAGTTGCTACTAGTTCTTTGTCTTTTGCCTCTAATTTAGAGCGTAGAATTTCAAAGATTTTTTCTGCGCCTTCGATATTAGCCTTAAAGTCATAAAGGTCAGTATGAGAGTAGATTTCTTCTTCACCAGAGATTTTAGATGTTGATACTTCATTTAATAAATCAACGGCACCAGTGATCATTAAATCTGGTGTCACTTCAACTGTTTGAACTAATGCATGTAATTCTTTTGCATCTGCTAATAATTGATCGGCAATTGCTTCATAGCCTGCCGTTTTATTTTCTACCCATAGCGCATATTCAAGCTTATGATAGCCTGTCCATTCTTCCTCGCCCTTACCTTCTTCTTGAATATCCGCTAAACGACCGTCGATTCTTGGGTCAAGGTCGCCAAAGCTTTCTGCAATTGGCTCAGAACGTTCGAAATACATACGTGCTGGTGCATAAGCTGCTTTTGCGCCTTCAATGTCGCCCGCTTTAAATAGTTTCACGAATTTTTCTGTTTCCAGCAGGAATTGATCCATTTGCTCTAAAGCAAATTTTTGATAGGCTGATAGTTCAGCAGATAAGTCCACTTCTTCTTTTACTGTATCTGCTTGCTCTGTTTGTGGCTTTTCTTCCTTTTTTGCTTCATCTGTATTGCCGCAGCCAGTCATAATGATACCCCCTGCAACTAATACTGACAATAACGATGTTTTCTTCATGCTAAAATACCTACTTCCGAATTAGTTTATATTGAGAATGATAATGATTATCATATTTGATTGCAAGAAGTATTTTTATTTAAAGAAAAAAACGTCATTTTATAGTTGAAATTTATACACAACTAGCAAAAAGACGTTTTTTCTACAATATAATGATTCTAATCTATGAAATTTTTGCTTGTTTCAAGTTTTCATATTTCCCATATAAGAAATAATAAAGCATAATTGATAGTAATATTACAAATATCATTGCGAAGAAAATAGCACCGTAGCCCATTGAAGGAACGAAGAACCCTAAGAAGTATGGACCAACACCTAAGCCGAAATCATACAAAATAAAGTATGTAGATGTCGCAAGTCCTAAACGTTCATTAGGTGTTACCTTGATGGCAATTGCTTGTGCTACAGAATTGAAGTTCCCATAGCCAACCCCAATACATGCAGCAGCGATTAAAAAGGCTATTGTAGTTGTCGCTGAGCTAAAGGCATACATGCCTATCGCAAAAATGACTAGACAGGGATAAATAATTATATTTGCTCCTCTAGCATCTAATAATTTTCCTGTAAATGGACGAGTTGCTAAAATAACAACGGCATAGATAATAAAGAAATAACTTCCCGCTGTCACCAAATCAAGCTCTTTTGCGTAAAACGTCATAAAGGACATTACACCAGAGTAGGCAAAGCCAATAACAAGCGCTACGAACGCAATTGGTAATGCCCGCATCTCAATAAAGTTTGATACCTTAAAGCCAGCTTTCACTGTTGCTTCTGTTGCTTTCTTAGGCATGTATGGCACCGTTACGATGAAATACATTAAAAAGCAAATAATTGCTAAAACTGAATCAACAGCAAAAATCATACGATAATCCTCAAACAACTGTGTCAAAAGAATCCCAATAAATGGACCAATCGCAGTTGCTAAAATTGCACTTAAACTGTAATAGCCAATTCCTTCTCCACGACGTTCAGAAGGTAAAATTTGTGCAATAATTGTTCCCGTTGCTGTACTTGCCACACCTAGTGCAATCCCCTGCACTAAACGATTCAGCATTAGTAAGGGAAGATTACCTGCTATAAAATAGGACATTGTTGACAGCATAAAAAGTAATAATCCGCAGAACAATGTTTTTTTACTACCCCAGTCACCTATAATACGTCCTGCACCAAGGCGCCCAAACAATGTCCCAATAATAAAAATACTGGATACTAACCCTGCTGTACTTGTTGAAGCATGAAATTGCTCTACCGCATAGGCTGCAATCGTCACCATTAATAAATAAAAAATTAAGGTAATCGTAAAATTGATAAGGGAGACGATTAAAAAGTCCTTTGTCCAAAGTTTCTGTCTAGTTGCTTCCACATTGCTCTCTCCTATTGATTGATATTCATACAAATTCTTGCTAAAACCTGTGTCGCAATTTCAATATCTTGCTGTGGTACATTTGCAAGTGCCTGCTCAAAAAACGGATTCAGCTGCGACTTTATTTCCTGCACAAGCTCTTCCCCATACGTCGTTAAGTGCACAAGCTTTTCACGCTTATCCTTACCCGCTACAGTTTCCACATAGCCTAACTCAACAAGCTTATGGACAAGCTTCGTTACACTTGGCTTCTCTATAGACATAAAATTAGCAATATCTACAAACGAATGAGGACCTTTATCCTTTAAGAAACGAAGTACTGCCCATTGCGAGCTATATAACTGATATGGTTCAAGTTGTACATTCAACTGATTGATAAACGGCCTATACATTAAACGGTATTGATTGAAAAATTCCTGTTCCACTGTCATAAGATCACTTCCTTCACTATTGGTTAGCCTAGCTAACTATATACCTAAAAAATTTATTTGTCTAGTAGGAAATGAGCGAGTGACTGCTGGAGTAATGGTCTTTTTATACGCTAAATTAGCGTTCATGCTATCCAACTACTAGTGCGTTATCCTTCACTTTTCCTCATCTATCCATCACTTTGCACGTTCTATCCGCCACTTTTAAAGTGCTATCCCTCACTTTGCGCGTGCTATCCGTCTCCAACCTTATAGCTACAATTCAGACAGCTAGAATTGTAACTTGTATCTAATCCATAATCCAATACTTTCTGTACCTTTTTGTACCCTCCGCTTTCAGAGGTAGTTGCTGCAACAATTTGTACGCTAGGTTAGGAGAATCTATAGAAAAGAACTCGCAAAAACTTTGATTCGTTAGCTTTGGACCAACTAGTAATCGATAATCCTCAAGCGTCCTATTCAAAGCACCGCAATCCACCAATCCACACCTTGGACAAAGCCATTTTTTGTAGTGGTATCTCAATGGCTGACCATCCACACAATCTGTACATAACACTCCCTTTACAATATCCTTAAGAGGCACATTAATCTCTCTTTTAACCCTTGTGTGCATAGATAAGAGAAGGTCGGCAAAACGGAATAGATCTTCTCCCTTCTTTACACTGGGTTGATGCAGCTCTAACCATTTTTTCATTTGAGAGCGTAACCCCGTCACATGAAATATAGGCAGACCCTTAAAATTTTCTGTTAAAATACCGTTCTTCGTTGCCATCACCACTGCATGCAGAACAGGTAAATCAAGTCGTTCTTGTTGTTTCAACCTTTTCATCCATGCTACATGGCGTTCAAGCTGTTGAGATGGGTCAGACATCCCTTCCATAGTGCCATCTGCTGTTGTCCGTATAAATTGAGAGAAAGGTGCATCATAGGAGAGAATTCCTGTTATATTCTTAATCTCTAGGATGAGTAAAAAGTGAGAACAGAGAAAAATGGTGTCCATTTGGTGGGTAGAACCAGCATGATTCATCACTTGATAATCATGGAGAAAATAATGAGGGGATGGTAAATCTAATTCTTGCCATTCTGCATCCACACGGTGTTCGCCAGCGAAGCCTGCTTGCATGCGTCGTAAGTAATCATTATAAATGGAGTACTCATTATGGGTTCTAGGCAATCTCCTTACAATTACCTCTAGTATTTTCTGTAACTCCGAAATTTGTCGTGCTAATAGAATCATTTTTACACCTCCTGTCATGATTATACAAAAAAAGAACCTCCACAAATTAGGTTCCCAAAAACTTGAAATACAAAGATCATAAAATAAATATTTCATTATTTTTTTTAGATAAAAAGTACATTAATTTACATATCCACTATCGTTTGTTATTACATTTCTGCTCAGTCAGTTCAAACATTCTATCATACATTTTTCCTTAATAAATACAAAAAGTATGGTGCGCCGATAAAGGCAACAACAATTCCAGCAGGAACGGTTGCACTTGCAATAGCTACACGTCCAATTGTATCAGCTAGCATAAGCAAGCTTGCTCCAATAAACAATGTCAGTGGTAAAAAGAATTGATAGCGTGGGCCGACGAGCTGCTTAGCAATATGTGGGGCCATCAAACCGATAAAGGCAATACCACCTGTTACAGAAACTGCAGCTGCCGCTAACGCCACGGCTACAATTAATAGGCGTAATCGTTCACGTCCAATATTCATGCCGAGACCAACTGCTGTTTGCTCTGTCATCGCCAAGACATTTAGGACATTGGATTTATAGAAAATATAAGGAATACCGAGCACAAGCCAAGGCACTAAAGCCCAGAAAAATGGCCAATCTGTTCCCCAAACACTGCCTGCCAGCCATTGCGCAATAAATTGTACATCGCTACGCTCTGCTGAGGAAATTAACACCATCATGACCCCTGATAAAGCAGAAGCTACCCCTACCCCTATTAAGATAAATTGAATAGGGTGCACACCTTTATTGCGTTGATAAGAGAAAAAGTAAATGCCAAGCGCTGTTAATAGGGCGCAACAAAAGCCTACAACTGGTAAGACATAAGCAAAGTGAGGAAGATTGCCCTTTACTAGTAGATAAAAGACAGTAATCCCAACACCTGCACCTGAACTAATACCAATCATACCAGGATCTGCTAAATCATTGCGTGTAACCCCCTGTAAGACCGCACCAGCTAAAGCTAACGCCATTCCTGCCGTTGCTAGTACCAACATTCTTGGTAATCGAACTGAGAATAATACGAAGGACTCTTTAAAACTACCATCGCCTAGCAAGGTTGGGATAATGCGATCAAATGATACAGAGGCTGGCCCTAAAGAAATGCCCAAAACAAAGATCAATATCATGACTACAAGCCAAGTAAAAAACCACTTTCGCTGTTTTTTGCGACCTTCTTTAAACAAATTGGCGTCCTCCCTTCCGCACTAATAATAGGAAGAATGGAAGTCCAAGAATGGAAATAATCGCTACAACTGGCGTCTCAAATGGTGCATTAATCATGCGCCCTGCAAAATCAGCCATCACCATAAACCAACCGCCAACAATGGCGCTCATTGGTAATACAAAACGATAGTCTGTCCCTACAAACGCACGAACAATATGCGGTACCATTAAACCTACAAATGCTAGATTCCCAACAAGTGCCACAGCAGAGCCTGCCAGAATAACAACAACAAACATCATGATTCCTTTAATAAATGTTGTATTTTGTCCAACACCTACTGCTACTTCTTCATTTAAGCTTAAAATCGTTAATTGACGACTAAAAGCAAATGACAGTAGCAGACCGAGGACAATCATAGGGACGATTAGTAACGCCTGCCATGTTGTGCCAATGAAACCGCCACTTGTCCACATCGAAACATCCTTGGAAATTTGAAATAAGATGCCTGTCCCTTCCGCAATCGCTTGTAATAAAGCAGTAACAGCTGCACCAGCTAAAACAAGCCTCAACGGAGAAAATCCTTTCTTAGTAGAAGCCCCAATCCCATAAACAATTATCATTCCAATTCCAGCCCCAACAAAGCAGGCTAAAATTAAAGTATAGTATGAGAACTTTGGGATAAATGCCATGGTTAAGGCAAGGGCAGCATTTGCCCCTGCTGTTAAACCAAGCAGACCTGGATCGGCTAATGGATTTCGTGTAACCCCCTGCATAATCGCCCCTGCGACAGCGAGTGCACTGCCAACAAAAATAGCGGCAATGATACGAGGAAATCGAATTTCACGTAAAATCGTGTAATGCTTACCACCACTTTGTCCGACAATTGCTTGATAGACATCCTGAATGCTCGTATTCGCTGCACCTAAGCACAGCGAGATACTGGCTGTGCCGAATAATACGATCAATGCAAGCAATACCTGAAGCCAAAATGGAAACTGTCGAAACTTTGTCATTTGCCTTCGCTACTCTCTACTAATTATTGTAAAAATTTCTCTTCAAAGAACTTCAGTTGATGTTCTAATGTAATAGGGTCATTGAAGTAAAAGGCATTCGCATTCACTTCAAATAAATGACTATTTTTCACAGCCTCTAAATCTTTAAACCATGATGCGTTTGTAAAGGAGTTATCTTGATCTTGGAACATACTGAAGACCACATAGTCCCCTGCGTAATCCCCTAAAACTTCTTGAGAAATTGCATAGTAGCCTGGCTCTAGTGCTGTTTCTTTTACTTTCTCAGGCATTTTTAAGCCCATTTCTTGGTATAAAATCTCTGTTCCTCGACCCCAGTTATCGCCATAAATATAAAATTGTTTATTAAAGTTTTCCGCCACTGTTACAGTCGCATCTTCACCGATTTTTTCTTTAATTTTTTTACCAGTTTCTGCTGCACGAGATTTAAAATCCTCTACCCATTCAGTAGCTTCTTTTTCTTTGTTGACTACTTTTCCGATTTCAATAAATTGTTGTAAATAATCAACTTTTCCGTACGTAAATAGCACAGTTGGTGCAATTTCTGATAATTTATCAGCATTTTCAATTCCATTTAAGCCAATGATTAAATCTGGCTCTAGCTCCAGAATTTTTTCAATATCTGTATTTTCAACAACTACTGCATCTTTAATCGCATCTTGGAAGTTCGGATTTTTCGCTGCCCATGCATCTACCCCGACAACATTGACATCAAGCTGTAATAAATCCCCTACAAAAGAAGATAACACGACTACTCGTTTAGGGTTTGCTGGTACTTCCATAGGACCTGTCTCGGATTGATAAGTAATTGTTTCTGCTGTAGTTGCTTCTTTTGAACCTTCATCAGCCTTTTCTGTTTCCTCTTCTTTATTGCCACACGCTGCTAATACTAGTACCAGCATCATAAACATTGGTAATAACCACTTTTTCATTGTTATTCTCCTTTTAAACGGTTTGTAATAAGTTATATGTAATGCACATTGGTTTATTTGTTCGTGGATCTTGGCCAATAACCGCATCAATATTAAACACTTTTTTTAATACTTCTGGAACCATGACTTCCTCAGCTGTTCCAAACTTTATAAGCTCTCCTTGTGATAGAGCCACAATATAATCGGAGAATCGTGCTGCTTGATTTAGATCATGGAGTACCATGACAATCGTGCGCCCTTGTTCTTCATTAAGCTTGTAAAGTAACTCTAAAACCTCTAATTGATGTGCCATATCTAAATATGTTGTCGGCTCATCTAAAAATATGATGTCGGTTTCTTGAGCTAATGCCATCGCAATCCACACTCGTTGACGCTGTCCACCTGATAAAGCATCTACAGATTGCAAACGGAAGTCTTCGGTTTTTGTCACCTGTAAAGCCCAATCAATGACATCTTTATCCTTTTGTGATAAATTGCCAAAGCCCTTTTGATAGGGAAATCGACCGTAGGATACAAGCTCTTCCACAGTTAAACCATGTGCACTTTCAGGGCTTTGTGGTAAGATGGCCAGTTCTTTCGCCAATTCTTTCGTTTTCATTTTGGAGATATTTTGACCATCTAGTACGACCTGTCCACTCTCATGCTTTAAAATACGTGTAATGGCCTTTAATAAGGTGGATTTTCCACAACCATTTGAACCTATGATGGTTGTTATTTTGCCATCTGGAATTTGCAGCGATAAGTCATGCACAATCGTTTTATTCTCATAGCCAACACGAATCGATTCAACTTCTAAACGCAATTTGGACCCTCTCTTTCTTTTTACTTCATTCCATGCTATGATAAGCACAATTAAAAATGATAATCATTATCACTAGAATTAGTCTAGTTTTCTGATAAGAATTTGTCAATTACTTTTTTACTATTTTTTAAGGATGTGGCAATAAAAATGCAACATATTTATGATGTAACGATTATTGGCGGAGGTCCTGCTGGCTTATATAGCGCCTTTTATTGTGGGTTACGTGGGTTAAAAACGAAATTAATTGAGAGCCAATCACAACTTGGTGGAAAAGTATTACTTTATCCTGAAAAGCTTATCTGGGATATTGGTGGACATCCCCCTATATTAGGTGAGCAATTTGTCAAACAATTAATCGAACAAGCGAAAACATTCGACCCAACCATTTTGACAGACACTAAAGTAGATTTTATTAAACGTCAGAACGATGTTTTTATAGTACATACGGCGACTGGTGAAAAGCATTATAGTAAAACTGTGCTTTTAGCTGTTGGAGGCGGCATCATTAACCCTCAAAAGTTAACACTTGAAGGAGCCGAAAAATATGAAATGTCAAATTTACATTATACTGTTCAATCCTATAATCGTTTTGTAAATAAGGACATTATTATTTCAGGTGGAGGCAATGCGGCCATAGATTGGGCTGTTGAGCTAAGCCCAATTGCCAAAAGTATTACGGTTGTTTATCGTAAAGACACATTATCAGCTCATGAAGCAACAATAAAGGAAGCACTTGATGTTGGTGTGCATATAGAATGCAATACAAGCATTACAAAACTTACCGCAAATGCTGATAAAACAGCTATTCAATTAGTCACATGTGAAAATACGAAAACCAATCAGAGCTATACTCGTCAAATCGATGAGGTGATTGTTAGTCATGGCTATAATCGTGAAGCATCCCTCGCGTTTGACGAAGCCATTGCCATTCCTAAAAAAGATGATTATTATTTTGATGGAAAAGCAACAGGAGAAACGGTACAGCCTGGTATTTTTGCAGCAGGCGATATTTTATCGTTTGAAGGAAAAATCAATCTGCTTCTCGGGACATTCCAAGATGCAGCCAATGCGGTTAACTCGATTAAAACGTATTTAGAGCCAACAGCCTATCGTCATGGTATGGTCTCCTCTCATAATGAGCTATTTAAAGAAAAAAATCGCTCTATTATCGAAAAGCAACTTGTCTAAGTAAATTAATCCAAAAAATAACCCTCTTAAGAAGTCATTCTTAAAGAGGGTTTCTAACTTTTATCTAAATAAACTTAATAATGCTCCCATCTGCCTTAACATATTTACTCCATTCGTAATCGTACCAGCATGCCCCATAATCGTATTTAAATGATTTGGCAAATTTCCTACTCTAGAAGGTTGAAATTGTTGATTAGGAGAATAGGAAGGTTGCATCATTCTATCTCGAAAAGGAGGTCCAAAATATTGTCTATTGCTTGGCGGATATGGTCCTCTTCTAAAATTCGGCTGAAAATATGGCATTGATTCACCCCCTATCTGAAAGCTTCTAAACTAGTATATGTACTTATTACATTAATGAATTAGACTTTTGAAGAAGTACTTAAAAATAATATAGTTTTATCTCGCCTCCAAAAATATGGAACTCTAGTGTTTGGACTTACACCATGATATTTTGAAGGAACCATACTAGTTTCATTTTCATACTATATGAAAAAAGAAGGTGGTTTTCATTCAAGGTTCTAATTATCTCGAATTTTTAGCGAAATTTGGTGTCGGAGGCGCACATCCTGGTGGTATTAATCTGTCAAAGGAGCTATTTAAAGCAGAGAGCATTCAGCAATCCTCACATATTTTAGATGTCGGATGCGGTACAGGGCAAACGGCTGCCTATTTGGCTACACACTTTCAAGCAAATGTAACGGGAATAGATATCAACCCTATCATGATAGAAAAAGCCCGTCACAGAATGAAAAAAACACGTTTACCAGTCAACATCATACAAGGTTCTATTATGCAAACTTCATTACCAAATGAGTCATTTGACTTGATATTTGCTGAATCGGTTCTTGCTTTTGTTGATCAACAAATTGCCTTGCAAGAGATTTATCGTTTATTGAAGCGAGGTGGCCGCTTCATTGCCATTGAATTTACCATTCCCGAAATACTACCCCCTCAACTTGCAGATGACATTCAACAATTTTACGGATTTGATGCACTCCTTATGAAAAAGGATTGGGTAGCCTTATTACAGCAGGCTGGTTTTCATAATATTCGCATACAAAAAAATAAATCTATCTCATCAAAGCCTGAATTTAATTTCTCCAAAGATATTGAATCAGAACTATATGATATAATGGATCAACATATTGCCATGAACGTAAAATACGAAAAAATTTTGGACTATCGTATTTACTCCTGCTCAAAATAATCGCATTTCACCAGCACCCAAAGCGATGCTGGTTTTTTGTTACATCATTTTTATGACAGGTGTCATAAAGATTCTTTGACTGCTGTGAATAGGTTTTCACTTGGCGTTTTCTTATCATTAAACGTAAGAAAACATAGAAAGAGTGATTGAACATATGCAAACACAACAAAGACTCCCCTTTATTGATATGTTAAGAGGTTTCGCTGTCTTAGGAACTCTTGGTACGAATATTTGGATTTTTGCCTATCTTGGCGATTTATCGTATATCACAACGAGTAACTATAGTGGTTGGTGGTCCTTGAACGATTTTTTACGAATGGTGGTATTATTTTTAGTCAATGGTAAGTTACTGGGACTGTTAACAATTATGTTTGGTGTAGGCTTACAATTAAAATATCAACAAGCGTTAAGAAAAGGAAATGCTTGGCCTGGCATATATCTTTGGACAATAGTCTTTTTAGGTTTGGAAGGGCTACTTCATTACACACTTGTCATGGAATATGATATTTTAATGAGCTATGCCGTAACAGCTTTTATCGTTACCTTTATTATCAGATTAGGCGACAAAGCAATGACAAGGACTTTCTATCTCTTTGGCAGCTTTCATATCCTCATGATACTGCTTATTTTTATAAGCTCATTACAAGGGGCAATGGTTTCCTTCAATGGCATGGAGTCAGTCGCTGCACTGTATGAAAATGGCACATGGCTAGCTCAAGTACAGCATCGCCTGACAAATTTTTTGTTTTATCGCACGGAAGCTATTTTTATTATCCCTATGAATGTCTTTTTATTTATACTAGGTGTAAAGTTTATGCGTAATGAGGTTTTTTCATCGACAGACAAAGGACGTCAGGCTCGACACAAGCTTTTCAAACTCGGTGTATTCATTGGTATCCCTTTAAATCTACTTATTTTTATTCCTGGGGGTCTTTTTGATTTACCTGTTCGTTATTTATGTGCGCCGATTCTATCGATTGGCTATATTGGAATTTTAGGTAAACTGGTAGAATATAAGAGGCTGGATTGGCTTTGGCAGCGCTTTGCAGATGTCGGCAAAATGTCTTTGAGCTCTTATGTCCTACAAAACGTGCTTGCATCTATTATTTTTTATGGCTGGGGACTTGGGCTTGGTGGACAATTAAATAGCATTCTAATTATTAGCATTTGGCTAGCCCTTTCTTGTCTTCAACTGGCTCTAGCGTCATTTTGGCAGAAGCAATTTCATATTGGCCCGATGGAATGGATTCGGAAAAAAACCATTCAAGCTATGACACGACATTAAGCAATAAAGGATGGTGTAAGCAATAAAAATTTATCCTCGAGAGCAAGTAAAACATTATTTAATCATCGATGCTGTATCCTTGATTGTCCTGATAACGATGGTGTTATGGTCAGATTCAAACCTCCCCTTCGTGGCTAAAATAGCTATCTTAGGCTTGTACTTAGGTGCTTTCTATATAGCTTTATGGCATCAAGATTGGAAGCTACTTCTTGCGTCACTTGTAGGATTCGTTCTTATTAGCATCTTGGGCATTTATGAGGATATCTTCATGCTCGTCTTCGGATTTACCTTTGCCGATTTATTGGGAAGAGCCAAATCTAAATGGCATATCGCTGGTGGTATACTTGGCATTGCAGTCATGTTTTTAGTCGTTATGAGGCTGACCACAGATTCCCTATTACCCGTTGAATCACAGGTACTAGCGCCCATAATGATCATTCAATTGGTATTCCCTGTCCTTATTTATTTTGTAGAAAAATCGAAGAACCTACAATCCGAATTGGCTGATGTCAATACTCAGCTCGTTCAACAAGAGGAAAGACAGCGTATTGCCCGAGATCTCCATGACACAATTGGGCACACGTTAACGATGATTAAAGTTAAAACAGAACTTACTACAAAACTTATTGATCGAGATCCTACAAGCGTTAAGCAAGAGCTAAATGATATATTAGCCACAACACGTACAGCCTTAAAGCAAGTACGTGAGCTCGTTTCGGATATGAATTTTGTTCCTTTACATACTGAGCTCCTACACTGCCAGCAGCTTTTACAAAGTGCGAATATTACTACGACTATTAACAATCAATGTCCTAAAATCGTTCTTTCCAGTGTTGAGGAAACAATGCTAGCACTGTGTGTACGGGAAGCTACCACCAATATGCTGAAGCATAGCCATGCACAAAACTGCCAGATCACGATACAATGTCAAAATGGACAATATTCGCTTGCTATCATAGATGATGGGATTGGCTTGCAGCATAAGGGACTCGGCAATGGCATCCATTCGATGAAAGAAAGAATGCATGTTCTTCAAGGTGATGCCATTATTGAAGGGAATACAACGACTGGGACAAGCGTATTATTCAGCATACCAATTCAAGATGGAAAGGAGCCTCCAATATGATACGTGTTTTACTAGCAGAGGATCAACAAATGTTACGTGGTGCCTTAACATCTCTGTTATCATTTGAGCCTGATATTGAAGTAATTGCAGAGGTTTCAGATGGTCAAAAAGCTTGGGACTACATTCAACAGGAGCTACCTGATGTTTGCCTAGTGGATATTGAAATGCCCAATCTGTCAGGATTAGAGCTTGCTGAAAAAATTAAACAGGCCAATTTACCCTGCAAAGTGATGATTGTCACAACCTTTGCACGACCTGGCTATTTACAAAAAGCAATGGATTGCGAGGTACACGGCTATCTATTGAAGGATGAACCGATTGATTATTTAATTGCTACTATTCGAAAAATTATGCAAGGTGAAAAGGTTGTTAGCAAGGATTTAGCTGCTACCTTGTTTATGAAGGAGCAAAACCCTTTAAATGAACGTGAAATTGCGGTGCTACAGCTTGTGAAAGAAGGCTTGACCACAAATGAAATTAGTAAACAATTATTTTTAACAAAAGGCACCATACGTAATTATCTATCGACCTCTATTCAAAAGCTTCAAGTTGAATCTAGACAGCAAGCTGCTCAAGTTGCTAGTGAGAAAGGCTGGCTATAAAAAAATCTCGCCACGGATGTGACGAGATTTTTACTATTAGTGATTACTTTCCTTGTAAGACTACATTTGTCGCTGTAGCCCAGTTGTTTAATGGTACAACCTTATAATTTACATTTGTCTTTAATGTATCTCCATTGGCAATATCAAAGATGCCTACAGCCCCTTTACGTGATGAGTAGCGGTATTGTGCTTGTAATTTGCTACCATCATTTCCTCGTAGCTCTACACTTCTGCCAGCAAGTAAATCAGATTGTGGATCATTCGTTAATTGTAATTCAAATGATTTATTATCAATTGCTGTAGCTGATTGCAGTGTAAACGGTGCGATTTCTTTCGCTACAAAGCTCTTTTCATCAATCTCAGCCCATTGGGAGTACACGCGATATGTGACACCTTGCTTTAAAATTTTGCCAGCAGGTAATCTAAATTGTGAAGCCTGTTTGCCATCAGCAGCTTGTGTAAATGGTACATAATTAGCAACAAACTCTTCTCCTTCGCTTGTTTTCACTGTTACATAGCGATCACGTAAGGAAGAAATAATATCAAAGTGTTTGCCATTTGCATCGCGATTATGACGATCTAAGCTAAATGCAAGATCTCCACGCCCTGCACGGTATGCTTCAATAATATTTGCATAATCCACTACCCCATCCTCTTGGAACGCTGCCAGTGTAAATGTATCATTTGTTACTTGTGCTACATTTCTTACATATACTTTCTCATCTGTGCCTTCAAAAACTTTATTGCGTTGTTCTTTATAGCTTAATGTATAGATGAAGTCATCTTCTTGGAATGTGACAGGTACAATATATGTACTCTTAGAACCTGTCATTAAACGTGGCACATTGACAATCTCTAAATCTCCATTAAAAATAAAATGTTTCTTAATAGCATCTAAATTGTTCAGATCTACATCAGCAGCTACTAATGGTTGGTTGAACGTAATTTGTAATGTCATTGTGTTTAAAGGCTTAATGTTTGTAATTTTCGCTACCTGCTCATTTTCGGCAGCTACTACAGCTTTTTTACTCGCCGCCTCTACGTTTAAAGGCTCGTTAAATGTGACAAAACCTGCTGATAATACCGATAAGGCAAATGCTGCTGGGACAATTCGTTTTCTTAATTTCATTTCTATCCTCTCCCTTTTTCCATAAAATTTGTTGACAAGATTTATCATAAAGACCATATCTAAACTGCCAATAAATAAACTATTAAAAAAGAATTAAAAAATAGAAAAAATAATTTAAGAAAAAATCCATAAAAAAACCGTAGAGAATGATACTCTACAGTTTACAAAGCATGTGATGTTTTTTATACCGCACCTGCTGCGATGAGGATATTTTCAATCTCTTTGAATCCTTGCTTTTTCGCATGCTGTAATGGTGTCACATTATTATTATCTGGAATATTCACATCAGCACCATGGTCAATTAATAATTGAACTACAGTTTGCTGTGTTGTGTTCCCATTATTTAGAACAATTGCCTCCATCAGTGCTGTCCATCCCAAACGATTAACATGGTTGACGTCAATAGTGGTATTGTTTAATAGTTCCTCTATGACCTCGACATGACCATGCTCTGCCGCTGGAATTAATGCTGTTCCCCCATATCTATTTAAAATCTTAGGATCTGCACTAGCTTGAATCGTCAGCTTTAGAATGTCAAGATAGCCTTCTGCACCTGCATAAAGAAAGGGCGTATTTAGCATATCATCTTGAATATTGACATCGGCATCTGCATCAATTAATAATTTTGCTGCTTCGACATCCTGATTGTACGTGGCAATCATTAACGCTGTTCGTTTTTTTGAATCTTGAGCATCGATATCCACCCTTTGATCCAAAGCATTTTGAAGCGCATCCAAATCCCCTTTTTCTACTGCTTGAAACAATTCACTATCCCAATCTGTAGCCATCTCCTCGCTCCCTCCTTTATTAATTTTTAGAGCCTCTGTTTCGTTTGAGGCACATCCTTGAAGTATAAATGATAATGCTATCATAACTGCCTGTATTTTCTTCAATTGTCATACACCACCCTCACTGTTATGATGTTGTCATACTATTCTTAGTGTAAGTGGTAATGTTAAATAATCCATTAACCCTTTCTTAAAAAAGTCTAAAAATTTGTCAAAAAAATAGCTCGCCACCTCGACGAGATATTCTTTCTTAAACATTTAAGCGGTAACCTGCGCCCCACACTGTTTCCAAAAACTTCGGCTGTGCTGGATCACGTTCAATTTTTTCACGTAGCTTTCGAATATGCACGGTAACGGTTGAAACATCCGCAGCTGATTCATAGCCCCAGTTTCTTTCATATAACTGCTCTTTACTTAATACTTGATTTGGATGTTTGACAAAAAACACAAGCAAATCAAACTCCTTTGTGGTAAAGGCAATTTCTTCGCCATTCACGAAGACCTTTCTGGCAGATGTATCGATTGTAATGCCATGTATGGACATAATATGATTCGTTTGCTGGGTTGTGGCTAGACGCTCATACCTTGATAAATGCGCCTTGACCCTTGCCACGAGTTCACTTGGGCTAAATGGCTTTGTAATATAATCATCCGCCCCTAGACCAAGACCACGAATTTTATCAATATCCTCTTTTTTAGCTGAAACAAATAATATTGGAATGTTGTTCACTACACGAATCTGTTTACAAATTTCAAAGCCATTCATCCCAGGAAGCATAATATCCAAAATAATTAAATCGTAATCACCTTGAAGTGCCTGCTTCAGCCCATCATCTCCATTATGTTGAATGTCTACTGTAAAATCATTAATCTCTAAATAATCACGTTGGAGCTCCGCTATGCTCACTTCATCTTCAATTAGCAGTATTTTTTTCATTTTTGCTAACCCTCTCCTCAGCCTTTTTTAGTGCAATGAATATGCTGGTTCCCTTTGTTAATTTGCTCTTCACCCAAATATCGCCATCCATTTCAAGCACGATTTGTTTCGCAATGGCTAACCCTAAGCCACTACCTCCAGTTTGTGAATTTCGGGAGGGCTCTGCACGGTAAAAACGATCAAAAATATGAGGTAAAGCTGCAGGGTCTATTCCCGTACCATTATCTGTTACTTGTATAATTGCATCATCTACTCGCTCATGCAGGGAAATAATGATTTGCTTATATGATTTATCCATATATTTTTCGCTATTGCTTAATAAATTCGACAGTACACGTCTTAATTTATCACGATCAGCCATCGCAAAAAGAGGTGAACCCGCTGAAATATATTGTACATGAATGTCTCTTGCAATAAAGTCAAAGCTAGCATCCTCTACATAATCATGCATGTATTGATGAAGATTCACACTTTCCATTTGAAAAGGAATCTTCTTTAAGTCCAATTTAGAAAATAAGAAGAGCTCATCGATTAATACATCCATATCCTTTGCTTTTGTATAGATGGTTGTTAAATATTTATCCATTTTTTCTTCTGTATTAGCCACGCCGTCTTTAATACCCTCAACATAGCCAATAATGGAAGTTATCGGCGTTTTTAAATCATGAGAAATATTTGATAATAATTCTTTACGATTTTCTTCATATTGAAGCTGAAGTTGAACAGAATCTTTTAGCTTTACTCTCATTTCCTCAAATGATCGATTGAGCTGACCAATTTCATCATTCGAACGAGAAGTAATTTCAAAATTTAAATCACCAGATTTAATCCGTTCAGCTCCTTCCTTTAAAGTTGTGATAGGATTAATAATACTTCTAGATACTAAATAATTTAACAAACCTATAATCATCATAAATAATAGAAATAAAATACCTAAAAGAATAGGTAAAAGCTCTCGTGTTAATTCCGCATGGGAACTAACCTCTCTCAAAACAAAAATACTCCCCTCTGTTTTATCTGGAAAATAAAAATCGAACTTAACGTACGTATAAAATGCTTGATTAATCATAATGGTGTCGCGTGAATTAATATTGGTCGCTTCAAAACCAGGTAAACTTTTGAGCAATAATTTCTCATGATCTTTCTGTGATGCATAAACAATTTGATGATCTTTACGCACAACGATTTCAATGGATGGTGCATTTATTTTTTGTAGCTGTTCGATGTCTAGTAATTGCTGGGGATTATTTTTCGCCAATAATTTCAAATCTAGAAAAGCATTTTCTTCTAGCGTTGTTAAAGGTTTTTGCACATAGGATTTTTTGTAAAAATGCTCAATCGCTTTCACATCACCTGTTATCGCATAGGAAAAAAGAAAAACCGATGCTAATAAAAGCGTGATAGCAATGATAATAACCCCTACATAAGATAGCAAAAACCTCGTTTTAATTGACATATGCATTCCCCCAATAAGCTGAAACTATTAGCAATGTATCATACAAATCTTAAAACTTTATAAAATCACGCTGAAAAATCTATAAACAATTTTTCAGCATCAATATAGTATTCCGCTCATACTAACGAATAAACACGAAAAAAATACGGCACTTTCTCTACTGTGCCGTATTGCATGTTGTTGAAATACTATTATGTCAATGACATCAAGGTGACAAATTAAAAAGTATAGCCCTTTTTCAAAACGAGGG
>NZ_JBYTBB010000069.1:0-30243 GCF_058788755.1 Lysinibacillus sp. FW301-JW8 | reverse complement strand
GTACTCTCAACTCTAGCGGATACAGATGTTTTTTTGTATTCTTTTTTAGCAAGAACAGATTTTGGTGTTGAGCCTTATTTGAATCTTAAAATTTTTTGTTTATGTTTAATTTTTTCCCACTCTCCTTTGATATGTATTTTTAGTAAGTTTTCAAGTTCTTCTATACTCTCCATAATCTTTTTATCTATTATAACTGTAATAGATTTTATATTATAAAACTCTAAATTTAACCCTCTAAAAAATACCAAATCATTATCTTCTTGAATATTTCTTATTATTTGGTTAAAATCATTAATATTCTTCAATTTTATCAATTTCAACAAATACCTTATTTTATTTATTACAATTAATTCCTCTCTTTTTTTAGAATTAAATTGATATTCTAAAAGACAACTAAGGTGTTTTAATTCTCTGTAATTTTTTTCAAAAGAATCATCTAGATTACTTGTTAAAATTAAGGATAGAAATTTTGCTGTATGTTGTTTAAAATTATTTAAAGATTCTAATCTTTCTTTTAAAATTGTATTTGCATAAACATTTCTCTGAGTATTTAAAATAGAAAATAATAAGTTAGTAATTCCGATAATAGCTGTAAAAATTATTCCTATAAAAGTAACTTTATCTTTCAACTCTAAAGCATCCCACATATATATTCTACTTTCTGATAAGTTTATTTAATAGTAAATTGAATTTTTCTTTTAATCAGTCAAAAAATTCTTTAATCAATTCCACTGAAATTACTACACTATTTCTTGCTGCATACTGTGCATAATCACTATTCTTTTTTTCATCCGAAAGATCACTTACACCTTTTATCCCTATACTCATAGGTTTTTTTCCATTTGCATTTACTGCAGCATACATAAAACCGTAAATCTCCATATCCAATCCTAAAATTTTCCTCTGCTGTTCTTTAAGTAATTGAACTTTTTTTGTTGCTGCTATAACTGCTGCTCCACTTGCTACCGGCCCTATATGGATAGAAAAATTACTTTGAGGCTTTAATTGATCATATTTAACATATAAATCATCTATCAATGCTTTATTCATTTTTATCAAACCTATATTTTTTTCTAAATCTTTATCTAATCTAATTTGTAAGGGACTCTGCTTAAATACCATTACATCATTTTCAACTGTAAATTTGCCGTCTCCTGAATCCCAACTTGGATCTGCAATTATGACATCACCTACATTTACTTCGTCTTTAATTCCTCCCATAATCCCGGGCATAATAACTAGCTTTGGTCTAAATAAATTTATTAGTTTCATTGTTGTAACAGACGCTGCACTTAACCCCATCTGATTAGCAGATACTGCTACCATTCTTATATCTTTTTCTTTTACTTTCAATCCACCGATAAAATATATTAGATTATCTTCTTCAAAAATATGCTCAACCCAGTTAGCTTTAATTTTTAATACTTCATCTAATTCTGGGGATTGTAATGCACATACAAAACCAACATCATAGATAAAATCGGTTTTTAATGGATTTTCTTTCATACTTTTAATATACAAAAGCTTATTTTTTATTTGCTCAACCCACTTTAAGTTAGTTCTATCGTATTTAATCAATGAAAATAAATTATCTTGAAAATATGAATCCACTAAATTTATACTAGAATCAAACTCTGTTAGTCCTATAACTTCTTTAGGAAGATTATATTTCCGTCTATCTCCTAATGCTCTTTTTAATAATTTTAGTCCTCCTTCAGGATCAGGAGTATCTCCAAACCTATTAGGTAAGTTCATATCCAAAATAACTACATCATAGTTATTTTCTCTTAAACTTCGTATACCACTATCTATACATTGAGCAAGACTAATATTACTTCCATTTAGAGTTTCTATCTTTCCTAGTTCTTCTCTTATCATTCCAGTTTTATGAGCATTGTCATCCACTATCAAAATTTCAAACATTTTACATTACCTCAAAATCTCTCATAACATTTAAAAGTTCTTTTTTCCATTCTATCCCAGCAGGATTGTAATATATAGTTTTTATATAGTTATCAGAAAAATCTTGTTCTAACTCTTCTATTAACTTATCTAGAGTCATTATTTTTTCTTCTCCGAAAGATTCAAATTGCGTGACGATAACTGTAGGGATACTTACCTTTCTACGTTTCAATTGTCTAAGTATTTCTTTCCCTCCAAAATGCATTACCTTTCCTCCACCAGTATCCGTCGAAATATCAAAGGTAGGCATACTCATGTCTAAAACAAGAAATTGATAATTATTACTTAAAATTTCTCTAAGTCCTGTTTTATAAGATTTTTTAATGACTACATCATATAAATTATTACTATTTAAAAAGAAATCATTCAATTGCTTGGCTTTGTTAGGATCATCCTCAATAATCAACACTTTCATTGAAATCCCTCCTAATTTTCCATCTTAATAGTCAGTATAAATTCATCATCAACAATATTATAATCAACTTCACTTGATTTATACCCAAAATCGACTTGTGCTATTTTTTTTAACTTGGATAATCCTGAACCGCCTTCTATGTTAACTAAATTAAAGTTTGATTCACTAATTTTCTTTCTATTTTTTTCAATGTTAATTAAACGTTTTTCTAAGGATTCTGTTTTAAAACAGATTTTATTTTTACACTCTAGTAATACTCCATTTTGTTCTTCTATAAATTTTAATTCAACAGGGATCTTATTAATAAGTCCACTTCTTTTAAATATATTATCGAATATAATAACGAATACATCTACAAAGCCTCTTAAATTTTTTCCTGCTATAGGTTTAGATTTTAAAGTTTTCCTTTTTATTTCTATATTTTTGCTCATATTAATTTTATTTGCCACTTCTAGTCCAATTTCATATGCTAAATCTATTTCAAATTCTTTAATATTTAAACCTTCACTTCTATTAAACCAACTAGATACTTCTTCAATTTCGTGAGTCATAATAGTTTTTGTTTCAATGATTTTATGTTTTAAATCCATTAAACTATTTTCTACTTCAACTTCGTCAACTTCTTTTAATAATTTATCAAAATAACCATTTATACTTTCTAGGAAATTATTAGATATATAATTTTTTATACTTTCCAAATTATGTTCTGTTCTACCCCATAGATAACCTATCATATAATCAATAAAATCCTCTAAGCTTGTCTTTACTCCTGACATAACTAAAGTAATATACAAACTATTAATTGCCTTATATCCAACAGAGTAATCAAAATATGAGTTTTTTGTATAGTTTGACTCTATTGCAATTTGAACTTTCTCTTCTTTTAGGCTCTCGACAATTAAATCAAAACTTTCAGAAAAAGAATTCAAAGCATTCAATAATTTTTCTTTATTTAATTGATTTTTAGGTTTAACCCTTTTTAACCAATATTCATTTGGTAAATATGAATCATCAGTAGAATTTTTAATAGTTATTAAATTAGAGCTTTCTATTGGTCCTCTTAAATGCCCCACTAAAGTACCATGTCTAATACCTACACTTAAATAACCATCTAGTCCATATTCTTTACTAAAAACAAATTGGTCTCTTATTTCCTTAATCATATTTTTGAAGATATCCAATTTCTCATCTTTTGGCATAGTAATAATCACGGTATCCATTTCAAAATTATAAACTTTTCCAACTAATTCTCTGTCTTTACTCTCAAATGTTTCAAATCTAATATAGTTTTCTTTTAAACTTCGTTTTAAAAGATTCTTTAATCCCGTTTCATCTACATAAATTTTGCTAGTTTCAATAACTCTTTTAAAAGTTTTTATTCGTTTAACTCTAGTAATTTCTTTGATTTCCTCATTATATATTTCAATATTAATAGGATCTATTTCCGACAGTATATTACAAATAGCAATTCTTTCTTCTTCAGCTTCATGCTCTGTGGAGATATTCCATAACTTAGAAAGAACATCAATACTACACACTTCTTTAAGAAAATAGATCAACTTATTTCTATTAATCATCTTTAAATCAGATTTTTTTAGATTTGATACTAATTCAACACCGTAACTATTTAAGAAGTCCTCTAATATATCACTACGTAATTCTTCCTTTTCAGAACCAATATATTTTGTATACAGTTCAAAAATTATTGGATAATTTATATTACTAGTATCTTTATCTATTTCTTCTAAATCATCTAATATATCCCTTAATTTTACATCTTCAATTAAATTAAATCCGTCAATAACATTATCAACAATTAAATCAATAGATTGCTCATATTCTTTAATTTGTTGGTAAATATTTATTTTTTCAACAAGAATCTCAAATTTTGATAATCTTGTCTTACTTAAATGAATATTTTCATAACAATTTAATGCTTCTTTATAATTTCCTTGTTGTTGATAAATAATTGCCGAATATTTATTTTTTCTTTCAATCGAAATATCTAAAGCCTTTATGATCTCTATTTCACCAAGTAAAAACGCTTCATGTAATTTTTTAGTTGAACTATCCATTTCCCCAAATCTACAGTTAAATATTTTCTTTAGTTGATATTCAGAGAAAAAATTATTTGATAAATGTGGTTTGAGCAGCCAATAGAATCTAAAGCCATCTGAAATTCTCCCATATTCATCAATTTCTTTTATATTAACCTTTGTTTGAAATGCCATAGCAATTAATTTCCATGCCCAAATATTTAATGAATAGTCATAAGATATTTTAATAATTTCATCTAAGAAATCTATATTATTCTTTTCTTGTTTATATAATTCATAAAATAAGACAATAATTTTATTTATTAATCCATTAAATTTTCCCTCTAGTTTATCTTCTGTATAAACAAGTGATTTTATATAAATCTCATAGATATCAACACACCAAGGTCTCTCCTGTAATAATTTCTCACTTAATTTAAGTGTCTTCTCATAATTTCCAACAGTATAGTTATCAATAAGTGTTATCATTTCACTATCAACTGTATTTTGTTTTTCATTTAAATAAGGTAATAATAAATTTTTTAAGTCCGAATCATTAATTACCTTCAAGTTTCCAAATAATTCTTGTATAAAGCTTTCATCAACTGCTTCAGTTTTTAAATAACTTACTAGTACCTTTATAAATGAATCGTATCTATCCATCATCGGAAGTTTAGAATCTATTGCTAACAATACCCCTATATGTTCTGTGTGGACATACTTATAACTCAATTTATTTGAAAGATAGATAGCTAATGCAGAATCTGATTCTCCATTAGACAAATCAACAATCATTTTATGAACTTCTGTTTCATATTTCCCGGGAGTAACATTTTCTTCTGCTTTTATGCTTAAATACCTTACCATTACTTTATATAAATCTGGAACATCTTCATTCTCTAAAATTGTCGAAGTATATTCCTTTTGTTTTTTAAGTCCATAAAGTTCTTGATAAACTTTTAATCGTGTTTCTATAACCCATAAACTAATTCCATAGTTCTGTTCTAAATTTGTCAATAATTCTAAACTCTTTTGTAATTCACCTAAGAATATGGCTTTAAAAATCTTGTTTTTATAATCAATTATTTCATTGATTTTATTATGAATTTTAAAAAATATTCTAGAATTCCATAATAAATTCTTATTAAAATCCTCCAAATTATAATGATAAACTAAATTATTATTTATTTCTTCTATTTTTAAAGGGAATGCTTTTAATAATAATGCTTTTTGGGTTAATAGGTTATTATACAATTGATCAATTGTTCGATTAATATCTTTAAGATTTGTTTTTATCTTTACATATTCTAGAGCATCTGTGGGACCAAGTTTTTTAATTTTGGTTGTATAAACTTTGGTTGCATTCATTTTTATAAACCCCTTTAAATATTTTTAGTTTAAACTTTTTCTTATTGATTGATGATTGAAATTAATTCTAATACTAGTTTATAAAATCTTATAAATAATTTCAGTAATAATATTACTTTTTAGAAAATAAGTTAAGATTTTGAAGTATTATTTTATAGTATCCAAATATTAAAAAGCCTTGGAGAGACTATTAATAGCCTCTCCAAGGCTTTTTCTAATCATTATATAATTATTTTTCTCTATTATACTATCATCTGTCTCAAAATATTGTTTCTTACCCTAAAAATTGTTGTACTAGATAAATTCATGTGCTTTCCAATTGCTCTCATGCTATTTCCATTAAGGAGCCTGTGTAATACCTCAACTTCTCTAGCCCCATTTACTAAAGAAATACGCTTCTGCACCTCACTGACCATATATTCGTATTCACTAATACGTTTATTACTTGAATAAACTCTTCGCTGTACCTCAACAAAAACTGGATCACTTGTCCATCCACTTGCCTTTGGTAGTGTTGCCTCAATCCCGTAAATAGCAGTTTTAGCTCCAATGTAACTTTTAGTGTCAACCTTTACTACTGGTTGTCTAGCTTCTTCAATTGACTCAATCATCCAGCTATAATTCTCAATCCATTGAAGTAAATTTTCTTTTGTTATCTTATTTTGCCCTTTTAACATAGTTTTGCCCTCCTATGTGATATAATGCAGTTATCTGACTAGCCTACATAGAAGGGCATAAATCAATTCGAGCTGCAGCGTGTGATGACGCTGCGGCTTTTTTATTTCTATTAATCCCTCTAAATCTTTAAGAGTAGGTGCTTTTTTGAATCTTAATATTTTTTTCATCCCATTTTTTCTCCTTTCAATTACTGAATATCTTCTTTCTATTGTTCATATGGTTTTAGTTATCTTCTTCGATTTTTCTTCCATACTCTTCGTCCAAGCCAGAAACAGTTGCACCAAAATTAGGTTTATTTTCTTGGCTCATTTTATTGATAAACTCAGCTAAGTACTCTTGGTATTTATCTTCCGAAATGCCTGTAACGCTGATTAATGCATAGTGTCTTTTCATTTCACTTGCTCCCTTCGTATAGCAGCTCTGGATTTTCATAGATATTTCCGACCTTTTTCATGAGCTTATTATCCGGCACACCATTTTTGTCTACACAAGGGAATAACTCAAATCCATTCCATTCAAATACAACAGCTGTGATAGCTACCTTTGCGGAATTGTCATTAAAACTTGGATGTGAAACCAATTCACGTACAACTGTTTTAATCGCTACTTTGAAATATCGCGTTTCTCCATCTACAACATGCCATTTTCATCAAGCGAATTAATTTCACCGTCTAAATGTATTAAAACGCCTGGCGCCCATGATTCAATCATTTGTTTGCCTTGTGGGTACCACACATTGAATTTTTTATTCATTTCACTTTCTCCCTTCCTTTATACAGCTAAAAACTGGCACAAACGTTCGCATATAGTTATAATTGTCTTATCTTAAAAACAAAAGGAGTCTTGCCTTATGAGCCAAAGAGTTGCCTACTATGATGTTGCACCTGATGGTCTGAAAATTATGATGGATATGGAAAAATACACAAAGAAGTCTACAATTAATCGAGTAACTCGTGAACTTATCAAAATAAGAGTCTCCCAAATTAATGGATGCGCGTTCTGCTTAGACTTGCATACATCCGATGCTCGTAAGATGGGTGAAACCGAACAGCGTATTTATTGTTTAAATGCTTGGAATGAATGTACTTTTTATACACCAGAGGAGAAAGTTGCTCTAGAATTATCTGAGCATATAACTTTAATTCCTACTAAAAGAGTTCCAGATGAACTATATAAGCGTGTATGTGAATACTATGACGAGAAACAGTATGTTGACCTTGTTCTAATTATCAATCAGATCAACAATTGGAATAGAATTTCTATTGCAATGGGGAATACAGTAACTGAAAAATAATAACTCCTAAACGAACATCTCACAGTGTTCGTTTTTTCCCTCCTTTGCTGAACATTTTCTTTCTGACACGATTGTCATTTCCCTTCTTTCTTAATCACATTACATTTATGGTATAATCACACAAAAAGGGGTTTTATTAGAATAATGCTTGTAATATTATTTTTTATATTTGTAATTTGGTATTTGTTTAAACTCATTAACTTGCAAGAAGAACAAAACAACTTATGGGAGAAACAAAACAGCTTGCAGGAGGAACAAAACGAAATTCTAAGGAATATATCCAACAAGCTAGATAAGTAGTATACATAGATGGGAAATCCCATCTTTTTTACTGAACAAAATTGTTCAATAAATCACTACTTTTAATTTTCCTTCTCTCGCCTTTTTTTGTTGAATCGCCATAAATTTCATTACCGCTTCTTGTTCTGTTGTAGCAGGCTCAATTAATTTCAATTCAGCAAAATATTTCGTTACACTTCTGTAGCAACGTGTTACTTGATAAATGCCCCATTGCCCATTTACGTTATCCACTACACGCAACTGGTGATCTTCTGGTGCTAATGCTATTTTTACTCCAAGCATTTTTTCTACTTGACGTACCTGTTCAAATTGCTCTTTCGATACTACAATCTTCATGCACATTCTCCTTTGATTTATATTTATCTTGTGAAGTTATCTCAAAATAAGCTCAACTGCTCATATTTTTGTTTTTTGATAGGTACATTCATCATTTCAGGCAAATCGTTCACCATTTCCACCTTTTTTTGCGCCGTTTTTGGCATATCGTTCACCACAACCGTTTCAAAAGGTTCAATGCATTCAAAACAACTAGTATTTTTGTAAGTACCAACAGGATCAACATCAGGCGGGATTTCAAAAACACATCGTAATAGCCGTTTGCTTTCGGAACTGTGATAATGTATTCTTCACCAATTTTATAAAAATGCGAGGGTAGCTTAACGACACGAGCTAGGTATTTCCTTGTTATTTGCGTTGGCACTTCCATAGCAGCATCTACTAACTCAAAGCGGCTCTTTTGATAGGTGCCGAAATGGGCACCAGGATGATGGAATCTGCTTACGTTATAAGCTAATCCCCCATGTGGGAAAAGGAAATATTCTTCCCCCACTTTCAAATTGGTACAAACACCAGCATTAACGCATTTTCCTTTTTTGCGTTGTTTAGTTGGCATCCTGCATCCCCATCTCTTCTTGATTTTCCGCTTCTAGCACGTCATATATAGTGAGCTGATTTTTCAAAAACTCCTCTTCCAAATCATCCAAATGCCGTTGCCAGCATGTGAACCCATATCGTCGTACTATACACCGCTTTTTAAAGGTCTGTTACATCTTTTACAACGATTCATGATACTTCCCCTTATCATCCGTTAAAATGGTAAATCATCCTCAGATACCTCAATAGGTCCTCTATTGTTTGCAAATGGATCTTCATCTACACGCGTATAATTCGGCTGATTCATAGGAGGCTGATTTTGCTGATAAGCTGTATTGCCGCCAAATGTACCATGCCCAGGCATAGAGCCACCAAATGATTGATTTAGTTGATTATTTCTGTATGCTTGTCCACCATATTGAGGCTGATGTGCATTCGGTTGATTTTGATAATACGGCTGATTGCTTTGAGCTCCACCAGTATTACTACGTGGTTCTAAAAATTGGATGCTATCCGCTACAACGTCAGTGGTATACACCCTTTGACCATTTTGCCCCTCGTAGCTACCTGTTTGGATACGCCCCTCTAAACCAATTAATGCGCCTTTACGTTGATAGTTTGCTAGATTTTCAGCTTGTTTACGCCATGCTACACAGCTAATAAAATCAGCATCACGTTCTCCCTGTTCATTAGAAAATGTGCGATTGACTGCAACTGTGAAGCGGCATGATGCAATACCGTTTGGTGTGTAACGTAGTTCAGGATCTTTAGTAAGCCGACCAACTAAAACAGTACGATTTATCATTTGTTTGAATCCTCCCTTTTTGTTGCAATGCCAGCATGTACGTTATTTTCTAAGTATCTAAGTTGTTGCATAACATAATGTGGGCATCGCTGTCACTTAATCGCTTTTGTACGTCTTGTAGGACTGGAAGCGGGAACTCATACTCACTTTTGAGTTTGTTGATGCGATCTGCTACTTGCTCATTGGTAATCACACTCTAACCTCCCTACATAGACCTATAACTGCAATAAAATCACCAGGTAAAAACTCAATTTTTTTGATGGTTGTAATACGTGCTGAGCTTTCCTCAAACTCAATTTTTTCACCCACCTGAACAGTTCGAGGTTTTGTAACAATACGGAATGGTACGGATTTAACTAGAGCCACTACTCATTCCCCCTTTTTAGTTATCGCTTTTAGCAAAGCTATGTCGGTAAGCTTGTCCACCGATTGACCTTTAGCTTGTAGCGCTTTTATTAAATAATTGCGGATTTTTTGATGTCTGCTCATTGTCATTCCGCCTTTCCTAGCATGGCTAGTATTTTCTGTCGCTCTGCTTCAAAGTCCATTGGAGGTAAGTCTGATTCGGTTGTTTCAGGTGGTGTAAGAGAATTATCTTTATGTCGATCTTTAAACCAATCAGGAACCCTCTCTTCTCGACCTTGGCGGTAAATCCCCTTTGAACTCAATCTTGCCTGTTCAGCTTTGGCTTTCTCTGAATCTCCTTTAATTTGCCGGATAAGGGTTGTTGCTTTTTCACGTAATTTCTTCGTGGAAAGGATATTGGATTTCCAAAATGTATTAGACGTCGTACTTTAAAGGAAGCTGCAAAGGGCTTTTAATTAGCGGTATGGAAATTTGATAGAGGTTTGGAAAAGTAAACATAGGTGCTAGCATTTTACGAAAGTAAGATGTCGGCGCCTATGTTTTTTGAACTGAAGCTAGTTATGTTGTAGCTAAAATAGTCCCCAAAGCGTCGTTTTGGAAGACTTTTCACTTAGCGTTGTAAATCTGCATTTTTCTGATGCTACCCCATTTTGTGTAAAACATGTCCCATTTCATCTATCCAATTTTTTCCACCATATACTACAAAGGTTGTTTCATTACCTTTCGCATCTAAAGTTGAATGTAGAATAGAGACATGGACATAGCCCGGTTAAGTAAGTAATATTATAACCAAGAGAGGACGTGTCTTTTTTATGAGTCAAAAACGATACAATCAAGAATTTAAACAAACTGTAGTAGAGCTATATCGCTCTGGTACTACGGTCAGTCAATTGTCTAGCGAATATGGTGTTTCTGAAGTAACTATTTATAAATGGATTAAGTTACATTCTCCTATTGAAGGTGCAGAAGAATTAACTGCAGCGGAAGTTTCTTCGATCCAAAAAGAAAATTTTCGGTTAAAGCAGGAGATTGAAATCTTAAAAAAGGCTATGACCATATTCGCGAAAAAGTAACAGAACAAGAACTCATTGACCATATTGAAAACGAAAGCGAACATTATCCTATTCATTCAATTAATGTGTCGCATTTTAAAGGTACCCAAAAGTACGTATTATCAGTCTTTCCACAAGAAACTAAGCGTGTACAGTGAAATCGCTCGGCTTGCTTATCGGCTTACGACCTCCAACCATTTCGCCCACCTTCATTTGTAGCATCTACCTTGTTTCTAAATTTTGGACAGACTTTTTTACTCAGCTCTTCACCTGTTATGCTGAGTGTTTTTAAATGTGAATTTTTATTATTAATCACTTTGCATTTTTATTAAAATCCAATAATTTCACTTTAAATCTCAATAACATACAAATTTATTATTTAGTGACAACAATAGGTATTGTTGATATATTAATTACATATATAGAAAGGAGATGTTGTCATGAAAGGTCTCTCGATTACATCACTTATACTTAGTATTATTTTTTTCTTCATGGGATTTTATAGATTATTTTTCTATTCAAACCCTGAATCCAGGGTACTTAAATCACGCAATGCATGGGTTGGTGGAGATGCTTATAATTACATAATTAACGGTACTCAAGCGACTGCATACTTTGTATTATTTGCTGCTTTTTTTATAGCATTTGTATTAATAAAAATCGCCTTACACCTGCAAGACACTATAGAGTCATCGCATAGAGAGGCGAGTAAAGAAATAGATGAATATGAAATTATTAACACTAAAGAATAATAAATACATTTAATATTTTTTACGTTAGACCAGGACCATATTTATGAACCTGTTTTTTTGTGTGTAAGGATATAATTTTACTTTCTACTGTTGTTCTATCCTCAAAGTGTTCAGTAAATGAATCAAGTCATAGTACTAAAAACTCTATAGATTGTTAAAACTCTAAAACGCAAATTGTCATTTTCCTTCTATATCAAACCTAAAACTGAATGTTATACTATTCTAAAAAAAATATGATTAAGGGGATGAAAAGTGAATGATTGGTGCTAAGACCATATTGTTAGATCAACTTCAAGCTAATGCTAATGATCGTAGTTGGTATATCTCATTCTATGAAGTAGCTGATGGATTAACGGAAGAAGAAGCTTTTTGGAAACCTGATGATTCAAGTCATAGTATTGCTGAAATTGTCCAACATCTAATTTATTGGAATGAAACTTGGCAATTACGGTATAAAGAAAATCATGTTAATGCCAGTTCACAAACCAATAACAATGCTGATACTTTTCATGTTAGAGATGAGGATACTTTCTTTGAATTAAAGGAAAAGCTGTTAAAAATACTACTTCAATGGCAGGAGCTTATTGAGGAAGAACAACTTTTATCGATTGTAAATGGATATCCTGTGAAGGCTGAATGGTGGGCAATCATATCTAATGCTGCAACTCATAATGCTTACCATATTGGACAACTAGCATATATTCGTAAAATGGAGAAATAGAAATTCGTTAGATCTTTGGAAATATAAGGAATTATTTACTGTATTTCCAAAAATTAGTCCTTCTTTTTAAAAATGCTCCTTCCCTTATTGCGTATAAATACACAATCTTCCCACTGTACGTTATTCCTATTACCCTTTTATTGGAAAATATGTATACTTAAAATATAGTAAGTTGCCTCTGTAGCTATAGAAGGGAAGAGCGCCGGAAAACATTGTAGATACCGGGTCGCAAGGCAAGGGTTTCAGAAGCACCGAAAAGCAAATGAGCTGAGGCAGGTGAAATTCCTAGCCGGTGAAAGTCCGTAGGGAAGCGTGTTCCCCCTAGCCTATGCTTACGAAAGGAGTGCGGGTTCGAATCCCGTCAGAGGCATATGCAAACTGATGTCTTTATACTATTCTTTAAATCCTCCAAATATAATTCTGAATAAAACCTTCTGTTAACCCCTATTCTATAGAGAATTATTATTTATTTAAAAATAAATAAGACCAGGCTCAATAAAATCGAGTACCTGGTCCTTCTTGCTTTGTTGTAGAAATAGGAATTGAAAAGACATTTTTAGCATATCATAGCAGCCTGAACAATTTCTGAACACTAAGGATTTATTTGTTTGTCTCATCCGTTACCCATCTTCCTACAAAAATAAACGGTTGCCTATTGGTTTGCAATAGGTAATTGTAGTAAATCATCTACAAATTTATCAAGCGTAATCATTTGACTGGCATAGTCATAGTTCATGATAGTGTCTTTGACTGAATAATAATAAACATTTTCTTTTTGTACCGCAGGGATACTGTTCCAAAGTGGAATATCTTTTAATTTTTGTTCCAATGTCTCTACAGACTCTTCAAAATTTGTATATGCGATGATGTCTGCATCAGCTAAGTATTCTGGTAACAATCCTAATGAGATAGAAGCACTATAGCATCAATGCTAAATGTGTATAGAAGTAAAAACGTATGTTAACTTTTTTGAAGGTCTTTCATCAATAATTTTAACTCTTCTGAGCCTATTTTATTAATATGAATCAAATTCATTATTTGTTCCATTGCATTTATTTTATTTTCAAATGCCGTTGTAAGCTGATTATGATTGTTTTTCATCATGCTTCCTGGATCTAGCTCTTTTAATTTCCCCTTTGCTTTTCGAAGAATTTCTAAACCATCCTCTAAACGCTTTGTAGTTGAATCACTTTCATCAGTATTATCACTATTAAAATTCCTAAAAAAATCTAATGTTTCTTTTAATATTTCATTCACTTGCTCTATATAGTCATGCAATGTAACATCCTCCAATCTACCTATATCATAGGATAAATAGGATGTTTTGTCATTTCAAAAAATGATTTACATATTAGTAGTCTAAAATCCTCAATTATACTCTGTACAAGTAATCATTTTAACATTCTCTTCTGTTTGTTGTTAAAGGATGAAAAGATTTCTATAGAAAAAATTGAAAAAGACTGTTCTCCAAGGTCATTTATACGAACCAAAGAGACAGCCTTTAAAACTTTGTCTAAGCTTTATTTTGTAGAGATGCTACCCAGTTATTTGTATCAGCAATCGTTGGATTAGCAAGGTAATGCCCACCTTCTATTTGAAGGGTTTGACCAGTCATAAATTTCGATTCATCAGAAGCTAGGAATAAAACTGCATGTCCGATATCATCTGCTTCACCGTGGTATGGTAATGCATTAAATTTTGAATAAATATCGAGCATCTCTTGTGGTATATTACTTTTAGCAGCTGGTGTTAAAATTAGACCTGGTGCGACGGCATTACAGCGGATTTTATCTTTTCCATATTGAGTGGCAATATTTTTTGTCATATTGGCAACGCCCGCTTTTGTTGCACCATAAGCAGTACGACAAATAGTTTAATATCAAACTATTTATTTTTAAACTAAATACTCTTACGTTCGTCGGATATGTGCTTATGTCTAACTGTTTCATATTTATTAGTATAACTTTTTGGTTTGCAGTAAATAGTATTAGTGGTGAAAACACACCGATAAACTACGATGGAGGGATATTTTATGAATAATATTCGTGAAGGATTAATCCCAACAATTTTAGGGTCTGCTGTTACTGCTACTGGCTATGCATTAAAGCAAAAAAGTGGTTCTAACAAAATGATTGCCAATACTGTATTCGGTTTCGGTTTAGCGCATATTGTATTAGGTACAATAGATCTTATTGAACATCGTCGTTAAGAGGAGGAGAGCTCATTTTTCGGGCTCTCTTTATAATTACAAGTAGAAAAAGTCTCTGTTAAAAATGGAAGGTTAGGATTCATCTATTTTTTTCCTATCCGTCTCCTTAAGTTTATTATTGCGTAAAAATTATGGATTATTATATTTTAAAACTATACATCTCCTTTATTTTCCAATAAAATAAAGGAATAGCTTTAAAATATTAGGAGATGCTGAAATGAAAAATTATCCCAATTGTGATCTTATCGAATAAGAGATATCCATTAAATTAAGTGAGAGAGAAAAATATAGTCTTAACGCCACTCATGAGGATAAAAAATTTATTCAAAAAAAATAATTCAGTATATAGATTGTACTGTCACCATTAAAGATACGAATTCTGAAACAATTATTTGTACGTTTTAACCAAAGAAAAAAAGACTAGTTACAGATAATCTTGATATTATTGAATTTCTTATTATTCATGAATAATAAAGCAGACTTAGAATCGTATTAATAAATCTATGAATGAGGAAAAATATATGATAAATCCAATTACTTCTACAATCGTCTTTTTTTCATATTTAATACTATTTATTATTTTGAGAATTGTTTTCTTCAATTTTGCTTTCAAAACACATAAACGACCACTTTCAATGTTTTATGATACGACGCTTGTTATCGCAACGACAATTTGGTTAATTACTATTAGAGAAATCATTTGGTTTAATTACGAATCATCAATACTTTGGCTAGGTGTAATACTTTATGTAGTTGCTATTTGTGATTTTGGCTATAATATTTATCAATTTAAAAATATAAAGCATTCAACTAATTGATTTCGTTGAATGCTTTCAAAGGTTACTCTAGATGTCTAAAGGGATCTTTCAGTACACTTATTTTACTTCTTCCATAAACGTTCTAAGATTTTCAACTATTTCTTTAGATCTGGTATGGTGTAAATAGTGATCTCCCTCAAGTGTCATCACTTTTCCATGTACTGAGTGTTTGACTTGCTCTTCATGCAGATTTATCCAATTTTCAACAGTTTCATCTTCTGTCACAAATAAAATAAGCGGTAGCTCTTTAGGGAATGTTAGATTTTCTGCTGCTGTAAAGTTTCTATAAAAGTTTTTCATTTCATTGGAGGTGCTAGTATTATAAAAGTTTTTTAGAGTAATCATCCTTATTTGCTCTTTTGTCTCGTCATCATAAGGTAGTCCTGCATATGGATCTGCATCTTCTATTTTCATTATCAATCTACCTATCCCTGATTTTTTAAGAATTTGAAATGTTTTTATAGGAAACTTCGTATCCATACCCCCCTGTGTTGGTACACTGCTGTCAATACCTACAAATGCACTGACTTCGTTTGGATATTTATTTACATAATCTAATCCATAAATACCTGCAATGGAATGACCCATAAGAATATATTGGTCAATATTCAATTGTTGTAGGACTTCATGAATTTCACTTACAATATTGTCTGTGCTTCTTTCTGTATCTGTATCATCACTTAATCCATATCCAAAAGGCTCAATTATGACGACCTTATAATATGGAGCTAGCTCTTTCACAAGCGGCTTAAAATCAAGTGCTGGGGCCGCTGTTCCAAAACCTGGTAGTAGCACCACTGTTTCTTCGCCATCTCCTTGAATTGTGACATTCATATTTTGTCCGTTTACGGATACAAGCTGACCATAGGATTCTATTTTTCCTTGTTCTATTTTGTTGCATACAATGTTTACGATAAATACAATCGCTAGTGCAAGGACAATTGCCACAGCTATTATGCCAATTGATTTAAGTATAATTTTTAATACTTTATTCATCTGTAGACACGAGAGGTTAGAACACCGTTGAGGTCGTTTTTCACCTGTACTCGTGCTTTCCCTCCTTTTCATAACACCTTGATGATTTCTGTTGGCTTATTCCAGCTTCTTTATAGGCTGTTAATGAAAGTGTATATGTTGAAGATATATTCTCTATGACAACAATATGAACGCAATATGAACTATAAAAAAATGTTACAACTTATGTTCACAAGTCGTAACATTTAGAATTGGTTTTAATTTGTTGGTGCTATGATAGGTAATGTGACAATGAAAGTCGTGCCTTGCCCAAGCTGGCTTTGCACTTGGATGTCTCCTTGATGAAGCGATACAATCTGTTTCACAATAGCCAGTCCCATACCACTTCCGTCATATTTACGGCTATGGGAGCGATCAGCCTTAAAAAAACGCTCGAATATACGCTTTTGATCCTCTAAAGAAATTCCAATACCCATATCAGCTACTCGGACTATTACGTTATTGGCCTCTTGTTTGATACTGACATCAATCATATCACCGTCATTTGAAAATTTGATGCTATTGGTAAAAATATTTGTCCATACCTGATTTAATTGATCATAATCAGCCATTAGGTGAACAGCCTGTAAATTGACATTAAAATGGATGTTTCGAGCAGACCATTGCGGCTGAATTGCGATGATAACACGCCTAATTTGTTCATCAAGGCTAAATGTAACAAGCTGTAATTGCTGTGCCTTTGATTCAAGCAAACTCAGCTTTAGTAGACTATCACTCATCTTGGACATTCGATTGGCTTCAGCAATGATAATATCGAGATAACGGCTTTTCTCGTCTTCAGAGAGGTCGACTTGCTTCAGTGCTATAGCATAACCGGATATTGAAGTAAGTGGCGACTGTACTTCATGAGAGACGTTGGATACGAAATCTCTTCGCATCTGCTCAAGCTGCTGTAAATCGTGTGCCATTTCTTCAAAGCTCCGAGCCAAGGTACCTAACTCACCCGTTTGCTTAATATTCAGCTCGACATTGAAATCTCCTCCTGCTATATGCCTAGTAGCTTTTGTTAATTTTTTGATTGGCTTTACAAAAAACATCGCCGCTACTAAAAACACTAGGCTTCCTAATACAAGGGCATATGTTGAAAAATTCAATATCAATTTTATTGCAAACGAGGTAGAAGGTAAGGAGATTGGTTCTACAAACATCGCTTTGGTACCCATTTCAGTTGTTAAAGGCATTCCTAAGAGAGTAGATGAAACACCACTTGACTCCACTTGAACAACCTCTCCAGCCAAAACTTTTCTGACCTGTTCATTTGTCACATCTGCAAATTTATCGCCGTTCAACTCTCCGTAACTTTGAAACTGCCCCGTTTCTTCATAAATGCGTATATGATAGGATTGGAGCTGATTCATTTCACTTACGAATGTCACCGCTTCATTATATGGTAATGTATCAAAAATCAGCACGATGTCCTGTCCAAAGTTCAGTAAGGGGATTTGCAAGTTTTCGTTCAATTTATCTTTGAACACCCATGTTGCCACGAAAAAGGAAATGATTGTACCTCCAATTACGGCAACTAAGAATGTTACTACGACACGTGTATATAAAGATCGAATCATTCATAAACCTCAAGCCGATAGCCAAGCCCACGTACCGTCTCTATTTGAAATTCTGTTGAAGTTATGAACCTCTCCCTTAGGCGCTTTATATGTACATCGATAGTTCGGTTATCTCCTGCAAAATCAAGCCCCCAAACCTGATCAATTAGCTGCTCCCGTGTATAGACCTGTCCTGGTGTTTCAGCAAGCTTATAAAGCAATTCAAACTCTTTGAGCGGCAGCGAAATAGATTCGACTCCTCTCATAACCTTATATGTTTGACGGTCAAGTGTAATAGTACCAAGCTTAATTGTCTGTGTGGAGCCAATTTTATAGCGCTTCAGCAATGCCTTTATACGAACCGTTAACTCTAGCGGATCAAATGGCTTTGTCAAATAATCATCCGTTCCAAGTTCGAAGCCCTTCACTTTCTCCCATGTTTCACCTCTTGCAGTCAGCATAAGTAACGGGAGTTCAGTATTTGCTCTACGTAGCTCCTTACATAAAGTCCACCCATCCATCGTCGGCATCATAATATCAAGCACAACAAGATCAACATGTGTTGCGTGATAAATGGACAGTGCTTCCTTCCCATCCTTTGCTTCAATTGTTGTGAATCCATCTTTGCGCAAAAATAGGCAGACGAGTTCGCGAATGTTCGCATCGTCGTCAGCAACAAGTATAGTAGGCATTCGTTTCCTCTTTTCCATTCTAGATTTACGTTACAATTATACAATATATTTAATTCTATTACATTTTGGAGCTCGTATCCGTTAGCAGCATAATCTTTTCATAAAAAAAGACTGTAAACAAACATAAGTTCATCTACAATCTCAGTATTATCCTTCGTTTTCAAATCTCTATTTATACAATTCCTTATAAACGATTACTTTTAAAGCCATTATCTCTTCCTCTGTTAATTTCCCTTGAACTTCTTGAAGAACCTCATCCTTCGTCATTGAACCATTTTGTACTTTTTCTCGGATAGTATTCAGCTCCGAGATTCCCACTTTTTGAATTAAGACTTTGGTAGCCTCTTCTTTTGTTGTAAATGGCAATTTGCTGCTGTCAGCCGTTTTTGCCTCCTCCATAAACGACTTTAGTTCAGGATCACTTTCAATCGTTTGCTTAATTTCTTCTATTTCACCACTATTCTCTAATTCTGTTGAAATCGTCTCCACTATTTTATCGGAGGCAAACTTCGTACCGTAGTGATACACTCCGTAACCAACAACGCCTAGGAAAATTAAAAATATTAGCAGGAATTTAATGAATCTCATATTCTCACACTCCCTTATCCTAAAGATAATAATACTATATAGAATGAAGTGAAGAGAAATGATAGCCTTTGAAGGATAGCAAGGACAAGTGACAGATTAACCCTATTATCTGTATAGCCTTCAAAAAATATTTTCTATTACTTGAGATTTTTTTTAATACTATGCGTTTTTAAGATAAGGAGGTGTATTTCATGAATGAGCAGCTTATCCAAAAAGTCTTAGCTGGTGATCAACAGGCATTCCGTATCATTGTCGATACATATATGCAGCCGCTTGTCAGTTTTTTAAACTATCATACGAAGGATGAGGAGTTGGCAAAGGATATTGCACAAGAGGCTTTTATAAAATGCTATGAAAACCTACAATACTTTAAAGGCAGTTACTTTAAGGCTTGGCTTTTTCGAATAGCAATGAATCAGCTAATTGATTTTAAAAGAAAACATAAAGAAGATGCAACATCGCTTGAGGAAACTCCCTCATTGCTGACACCTGAATCTGTAGTTATTGCGAAGGAGCAGAATGCGCTGCTCCAGCAATGGCTTCAAACGTTGGACGACAAAACTCGTCAAATATTTGCTTTGAAGTATGCTAGTGATTGCTCTTATGAAGAGATTGCCGAGACGCTTAGTATATCCATTGCCGAGGTGCGAAATCGGCTATATCGGACAAAAATTCGGCTAAGAACAGCGGAGAAGAAAGGAGACATTAATGGTGAAATGCTTATCGATGGAAGACATGTATGATTTTCTCGATGGACGAATGGATAGTAAGAAAATAACGCAAATTGAAAGACATATACAAGATTGTCCCTCTTGCTCAGCACGATTTGAGGAACTTTTGGAAACTGAGCATACAATAAGTGCTCTGTTCTCACCTGTTAGTGTAGAGGCTACCTTTACAGATCAAGTGATGGATAAATTAACTAAGAAAAAGACTACCAAAAAACATCATTGGCGAGCAACCTTAGCAACAGTGATGATCACAGCAGCATTCATTTTTCTGATATTTTCGATACTCCAAAAGGTAGATTATCAAACTGCCTCTTCAATATCCATAAAAGTCAAGGATGTAAAGATATCAGATGCTTTCATTTATGTGACATTAGCTACATCTGGCTATAACAGCGAACACCTTCTTTTAAATGATCCAGATGATTATGACACATCAATGGTATTTTCAAATGGAGAAAACAAGCTCTCTGGTTACATTACAGAAAAATCAAATAGTGAAGTCACATTTGAATTTCCATTATTTGATGTACCTGATTCTAGATTTAATTTGCTTTTTGACATTAATCGTTTGTATGGAATAGATGGACAATGGTCACTTCAAGTACCAATTGATCGCAGGGATATGTTAGCACAAACCGAAAATGTTACACTTCAAACATCTTTTGAAAAGGACGGTATTGCTGTTAACTTTATCCGTGCTCAACATGGACCTGAGAACTCCCTTTTCCAATTCGAAACAAAGTTTACAGAGAAAATGGCAACATTTGTAGAGCAGCAAGTGACTAAATACACTGCGGATTTACCACAAGATGAAAAATCAGCATTTGTAGGTTATAATGCACAAATTCTTTTTGATGTTTTTAATGCGGAGGGGCAAAAATTAAATCGATCAATTCCAGAAGATACCATTAGTATCCAAAACGATCGATATGCACATACACTAACACTTAGTGGCTATCCTAGCGTTCAAAATGGTGGGTATTTATTAGTAACGGGCGTCAAGTTTGAGCTGCCAACGAATATAAGACATCCACTTTCTATTGATCAATTGCCTTATACATTTACCTATAAGGGCACAGAATATGAGGTGAAGCTCCTACCAGATCAACGTCTTGAAATTTCTTCAGATGCCAAGACAACAAGTATTAATAGTTGGCAACTTACAGTTAATCATAAAACCGCTTGGGATTATTCCGAATTCAGAATTGAGAATCAAAAACTGTATACGACATTTACATTAGAAAAGGATATTCCATTCGATTCATTTATTCTATATGGTCAAACAGAATTAAAATACGTATATTTCGATAAACCAATTTCTGTAGATATTCACTGAAATTATTTGAAATCATTCCACCTTCTGAAATGGATAAACCAATTTCAGAAGGTTTTTTAGATGGTCATGCATCAGGTTAAACTAATTTATTTCACAAAATAGTATAATATAATAGTAATCAATATATTAGGAACAGCCATTAGAAACGAATTAGCCGTAAATTTATTACGCTCATCCCTATGCTCCCTTGTTTCAGTAGCAAAGTTTGCGCGCATACGATCTCCACTCACCATTGAGCCTGACATAATCATAGCTACTACAATTAAGATGCAGCCAATGATTCCTGAAATGAAATAAGCTCTTTCCATACCCCATAAAAGCATTGATATAGAAACACCTATGATGGATAAAATTGTGCCAATGAATAAATATTTCATCTAAACACCCCCATTACCTATTATACGGTTGCCTCCCATATTTTGTTTCAACGATCTACTGGAAAATTTCATCGAAAAGACGATAATAGACAATGAAGAAGATAGTATATATTTACATAAAGTGAGGTGAATATCTTTGACGATAAGCTCATTATCTAGTGAAAATTTATTGATTACTCAAAAACTATTACAAGATGTTTCTGATAACAAAAAATTAAATTTATCTGCAGAACAAAAAATTGCCTTCAAGGAAGTATTAACGGAAGCTCTTTTAGGCAATGGCATTAATACCATTTCTGACATACAAAAACAATCCATCATCAATGAACTAAAAAATTCAAATGGTCTCAATAATTATCTTAATGGTCTTAATCCTAATACATTGGGTAGCAGCAGTGTATCGAGCATTCAACAACAGATTTTTAACAGTTTAGGACTAACGAATAGCAACACCCAATCCACTTCTAATCTTTTATTGGCTGCTCTTAGTAATCCTTCTGTAGCAAGTGAAAGTGCTACCTCAAAAATTGGGAACAATACTGCGGCAAAAACAAAAGCAATGGCATCCTATCAACAACAAACTCCTATGAATTTGAGTACAAATATGGGTGCGTTGGCCTCAAGGATTGGCGACATTAGATCAGGCTTTTTTATTTAAAAGGTTATCTTCTTCTCGTTAAAGAGACGGCATAATTACCTTCCCTTTAACTCTCTTTCCATCACACTAAAAAGCAGGAATCTCTTTTTAAAGGGGAATCCTGCTTTTTAAGTTTTGTTTTGATTGGATTTTGTGTAAGCTTCTAAAGATTGTAGTAAAGGACTGTAGGATCCTTATTTAACATATTTTAAGTACTTTTTAACAAAATCTACGATGTAATACACTTCTTCTTCGGTAATATTTAATAGATTAGAAATTCTTTGTCGTTTTGCAGTTGATTTTAATTGTTCCTTCACTTGATCGATTCTCATATATTTACACTTCCGTGGATTAACATGATCTCTTATTTGCTTGTATCGAATGTAAGCGTAGCGAGCAAGTGCATTCAGCATTTCACGCTCCTGCTCATCTCGTTGCTGATTCTTTGCAACTACATCGATTACCTCGGTATCGAATGTCCATGTACCATCTGTAAATTGCATATTACCACCTCACTTAACACTGTCATGGTCCTTAAAACCCTTTTTGATTTTCAGCATTCTTTTAACCTTCTAATTATTAAATGCATTATAAAAAGCCACACCTAGTTAGATGTGACCCCTTTTTAATTTTTAATTGTATCTTACCTGAATGATTTTTCTGTGGAGTCGAGCGGTTGGAATTGGAGCATTTTCTGGGGAGACCCTAGCAGTTTTTCTGACAACCGAGCAACTTCTGGGTTTACCTGAGCAAATTTCCTGTCGAGTCGAGCAATTTCTAGGGGGACCCGAGCGGTTTTCCTGCCAAGCCGAGCAATTTCCGGGGGGACCTGAGCGGTTTTCCTGCCAAGCCGAGCAATTTCTAGGGGGACCCGAGCGGTTTTCTGACGAGCCGAGCAATTTCAAGAGGGACCCGAGCGGTTTTCTGCCAAGCCGAGCATTTTCTAGGGGAACCTGAGCGGTTTTCTGCCAAGCCGAGCCATTTCTAGGGGGACCTGAGCGGTTTTCCTGCCATGCTGAGCAATTTTTAGGGTAACCCGAGCATTTTTTACTGTAGAGGAGCAATTTCCAGGTTTACCAAGTTTTTTCTGCTAAACTGAGTTCTTGCTTTGCTTGAGCAGTTTTCTACTGACCCGAGTAACTATTAGTATGTAACTTTAAAAGCCCTTTATTCTTTATTTAATTTTTAAATCTATTTCATAGACAATTCACTATACAAATATAGTTATCAAATCATAGTAATAGTAGTGTAAAGCTAATTTAGCTTTGCACCTCCTAGTTTAGTGGTTTAGGGTCACTTTGGTTCGAGTGACCCCTTTTTTATTTTATAACGTAGATGAATAACTCCCCTCCTATCAATTGCTTAACATATTATAGATTGTAGAAAGGAGAGGTAAATTATCGGTTACTGGCAATGTGGAAATGTAGGCAGCTGGAACAATATAATTGTGGAGGCAATAACAATGGCTACAGTCTAACATTTGCAACTTTTATTTGTTAACCATTCATATTTAGCTACGAATATGAATAGGAGAATTTTAGTACCTTCATCAATGTCACAAAAAATACTCCATACAAGCATTAACTAGTCAACCTTAACTACTACAGTAAACAGGGTCACTTTTAAATGAGTGACCCTGTTTTATTGAGGACGCACCATGAGCGCTGATTATTTCCCTTCTTTTGTATTTAACCTTTGTATCTCAAGAAGCTCTGAAATCGTGACAAATTTATATCCCTGCTGTTCAAGCTCTGGTAAAACTTTTTTTAAAGCTCTTACAGTTTGATCTCGATTTCCTCCACCATCATGAAATAACACAACACTTCCCGGCTTTGCCCCTTTTAATACAGTATTGATTATCTTTTTTTCTCCTGGACTTTTCCAATCAAAAGTATCCAAATGCCATGACCACATCACCACTTTATATCCTTCTTTGTTGATTGCGTCAATCATAGCATCCGTGTATTGTCCTTCAACTGGTCTAAAATAAAACAGGGGAGTATCCTGTAATCCCATAGATAGTTGCATGCGTTTGCTTGATTTCTTTTATTAAATTAGAAACATTTGTTTTAAAGGGATGTGTATACGTATGAATGGCAAGCTCATGATTTTCATCGTGTATACGTAAAGCAAGCTCCGGATATTTTTCTGCATTTTCTCCCACAATAAAAAAAGTGGCCTTTGCATCGTATTTTGATAATAGATCTAATATTTCAGGTGTATACTTTTTATGAGGACCATCATCAAAGGTTAGGGCAATTACTTTTTCATTCGTTTTTATTTCCCACAAAATTTGTCCTGCTTCTTCGTAATACCTTCTTCCTTTGTCTGCAAAAGATTTATCATTTATCACGAATACGAATAGTGCTAAAATACATAATGATAGTAAAAGATAACTTTTCCTCAAGTTTTCACCTCCTGCAAATACTTTCTATCCCTTATTATTTGAGATTCAAACTAAAAAATGCTTTGATTTTTGTTTTATTAAATGCCTAAAATGACAATTATTAAAAACAATTCTGCATAGTGTGCTGTTAAATGGTATAGTGGTAGTTAGGAGTAGTTTTTGCAAATAAAGGTAAAACGTCTTGAAAGAAAAATCTCTAGGTATTTACTTTTTATTACTTTTAGCAATTCATATTATTTCACAAAAGGAGTACTGTAATGGCAACTATAGAGGACTTTGTTAATCTTGATATTCGAATCGGTACTGTTATCCAAGCAGAAGAACTTCCAAAAGCTAGGGTTCCTGCAATTAAAATGAACATTGATTTTGGGGAGACTTTAGGAATTAAGCAATCATCTGCACAAATTACTAAACGCTATACACCTGAAGAGATTATAGGGAAGCAAGTTGTAGCTATTGTCAATTTCCCTCCTCGTCGGGTGGCAGGCTTTAAATCTGAAGTTTTAGTAATCGGTGGCGTTCCTACAGAAGGAGATGTCATTCTCCTAGTTCCCGATCAACTTGTCCCTAATGGAACTAAAATAAGCTAAAAACAATCTCCCTTAGCAAGAATTAGTGAAAAACACCAAAAATTATCATCATTTTTTACCATAATGAGCTATAATTTATGTAAAAAGGAGCTCGTTATGGAACTAATTTTTGCACTATTACCTCTTGTAGGCATTTTTATTTTTTATCTTATTCCTGCTATTTTTATCATTTGGTTTTTATTAAAATTTATTAAAATACAGCAGGAGCAGACTGAAATCCTTAAAAGTATTTCAGATAAATTAAATAAACATATTTAAATTGATAGAAGACTGCAGCTAAACTGGAGGGGTTTGCTAACAGTCTTTTTATATGCATCCTCTACCACAATAATATGGATATTAGAAAGAAGGAGTTTGTATGGGCTTTGTTTTGAGAAAGGATTTTCAAGTAGGAACTTATGATCTTGTCTTATTGATTGTAAGAATCAGTACTGGCTTTGCTGGACGGGCTCTCAATTATCATTACTTTAGACTTCGAAGAAAAAACACCAACAAACCATACATAATCGTTTGTCAGTGCTTTTGAATTGCATCATGTACACAGAGCGCCTATTTCTTCACTTTTGAAATTGCCATGCCATCACCGATTGGCATAATAACCGACTCTAGCTGAGGATGGTTTGCTACTGTGACATTGAATTCTTGCATTAATACTGTATAGCGCTTAGGTGCCACATTCGAATCAGCCACACTGCCAGCAGCAAGGACATTATCAGTAACAATAATCGCATCATCATTTGCAAGCTGCACACAATAATGTAAGTAATTCTTATAATTTTCTTTATCCGCATCAATAAAGAAAAAATCAAATCTTTGTTTATCTTGAACTAACTTTTCTAAGCTTTGTAAAGCAGGTCCTGTCATATAGCTCACTTGTTCACAAAACCCTGCTTTTGATACATTATTATAAGCTAACTGTGCGTATTTTTCCTCTAACTCTAAAGACATTAATGTACCCTCACAATCAAGACCTCTAGCTAAACAAATCCCACTATATCCGCCAAGCGCTCCTATTTCAAGAATACTTTTAGCTTTAGTCATGGAAACAAGTATCGTTAAAAGCTTTCCAGATGAAGGTGAAACAGAAATAGCCGGCATTCCATGTTCTGTAATAGATGAAATGACCTCCTCTAAAATAGGATCTTTCCTATTAAAGACAGTATCAATGTATTGATTAACTATTTTCATTCAGGCTATTCCCTTCCATATCAGCAGCTGGTTTTAACGAAGAATTTTCCTTTTCTTCATTAGTATCAGAATTTTCCTCTGTTTCACTTTCATGAATATCAAATAATTGGATAAATTCATTAATAACCATATCAATAGCCTTTAACTCTCCTATTAAAATAGGCTCAATGGATTGAAACTCTGGTTGTTCTAATTGTTGCTTAATCGTTGCACGCTTTAAATTCATCATTTCTAAAAATGCAATAGCTCTTCCACGACGGAATGTTTTAGGACCTCGGTGTGAAGAACCATCCCTACCTCTATGACGCTCCCCGCGATGATGCCCTTCTTTTCTAAATTCCTTATATATCTCACTTTTCATATTAACAATCTCCCTTTCCGTTGTATACATATGTATACATTAAATCACAACTCAATTGTATACATATGTATACATATTGTCAATTATCTTTACTACTCAATATTTGGATCGAACATTTTTAATAATTTTTATATCTAAGGCAAATGGCTGAGCTAAGAGTTTTTTTACATCATATTTATAGTAGTATACCAGTGCTTTAACCTTACAAAGGCACTCCTTTCAGACGGTCACTTTCTATCTTTGAAGGTGACCCTTTATGTTCGAATTCCAAAATAAAAAGACGTCATTTAGACGCCTTTAATGTCTTATCTATTTCCTCAATTAACCTATCAACATGTTCCTTTGTTATGTTTATTACATATAATTGTGTCGTTTCTCCAGTTTCATATAGTTTTTTATGCATAGGATATTTGATTGCAATCGAAATATCTTTCTCCATAACAATCACCTCTTAAAAGATATATTCGACATAAAGTATAATTCACCTTCTATAAAAAGGAAAATATACGCTCCATTTTACTCTTTTTATAGCCATAAAACAACAGTTATGGAAGAGTATCATATTGAATTATAGGAAGTTTAATTGGGAATAAATTTTCTAAACTATAGGGCATCAGCTAATCTTTATTATACTACCCTAGAAAATGACCGCTCCGTTTGAAGGCACAGCTAAAATCCTTTTATGCTTCAAATATACTTGGCAAAAAACCTTCCATGAATAAAAAACATTATAGTAACACCCATTCTTGTGAAATATTAGTACGCAATTCCAACACGAGCTTTAAAATAATCAGTATTTTGGATTTGTTGGTAAGTAAATTCTGCCGTATCTGCTACAGATATCTCTGTCCCACCCTCAGGTAAAAAGCTTTGTTCGATCCGATAGTGACCAGTATACGCTCCATCAGGTAAATAGGTAGGGCAAACAATTGTCCAATCCAACTCTGATTGTTTCAATATTTCAAAGACCTGATGATGCTCCTGAGCGGAGAACGTAGTTGTTCGTCTTGATTCACTTGACTGGTAGCGTAATAAATTTGGATGCAGACGACTCTGTAAAATTCCAGCAGTTCCAACTGTTATAATTCGTTTAACATTTTCTTTTTTCATAACGTCAAGAATTACAGGTATACTTTTCGTTAGTGTGGTCGTCCCATCTGTACTTAAGGCACTGATGACAATATCTATATCTATCATAGCCTCTTCGATTATGTGTTTGTCAGTGACATCCCCTTTAATAATATGTAAATTTTCATGACATAAATTTAGCTTATTTGGCGTGCGAACTACAACTGTCACATGGTGATTATCTCGTAACGCAAGTGAAACTACATGACTGCCTACACGACCTGTTGCCCCAAACACTAAAATTCTCACAATACTCACCTCTTCAATCGATTATAACATACAATTATTTCACTATTTTTTTAACACAATAAGGATATATACCTTATTTTCAAAGCTTTTTCACCCTATCTTTGTATGTTCATATCCACCAGTCGAACATTAACGATAAAGTTATAAAGATTATTATTTTTTGCAATACTATTTACAATATATTGAATTTCGCTTTCTGTACTCTTATCAATTTCATCAATGTTATGTAGGTGGATAGTCATTACTTGATTTGTTGGGGATTCGATTAAATAACCAATCGTACTATCTGGAGAATAGCCTGCTGCTCTAAGCGCGACAATCGTTTTTTTTGTAAAATCGGAGGCTTGTAACTTGTCACCAATTTCTTCAGCATAATCTGTAGTGGGAGGAGTTTGAATGGTAGGTACGTATAAGGGTTGTTTAGTTGCAAGCAGTACCAAACTAATGAAAATGATGAAAAATAAAATTGAAATACTTTTTATTAATCCTTTCATCAATTCTCTCCATTCCATCTATTATTACCCTAGTCATAATCTTTATTGAAAAAACAATCTAATTACTACAAAAGGATTTTAAGAGTAACTGTCATGATCACCTATAAATTGCCAGGCTACACATAAAGCTGCCTGGCAGATTCTTTATCGAAAAAGCTTTCTTGAACGGTTTTTTACAATTACTTTGACAACAGGCTCTAGTTTTCCAATAGACGTATCTCCTAAATAATCCACATCTATTACGATAGCCCGTGGCTCAAAGCGTTGGATGCTCTCAATAAGACGTGCCGTATTACGTCTTTTGACAAGCTGGAAAGGTGTAAAAGAACTTGATCTAAAATCAAATTCTCTTGAAAATGGGCAAGAAATTACGAAAGTAGATAAGATTAAAGCTACATTTTGTAAAATTTCTTCAACGCCTGTAGCACTGAAGTCAATATTACTTGCAGCGGTTACTTGATGTGTCATTCTATCAACCTTTCTTCTACGATGCATACTATTATTCTGAAAAAAGAGCACTTAAATATGTATGCTAACTGCCCAAAAGATATGAACGATGTATCTTTTCTCTTTAAACTGTACCCTTCACCATTTTCCTTTAAACTCTTACCACATGCTAATGAATACACTGTTGCTAGCTTCCTACCTTACGAAAGCATAGTAGACAACATACAACCAGCTTAAACAGCCGTGTATAATAGCCCACAGTATTGAATGATTGACACTCCAAGAAATTGTAATAGCCAGAACAGAGCCAAATCCAATTCCGTTTTTCACAACTGTTTTATTTTCCAATTTTAGCACCTTCCTTGTTTTATTATTTTCTAACATATGACGCCTCATCATCTTTCCTCCTTTAGTAATTTTATAATAACAAACATATGCACCTGCTATTTATCCACACATATAATAAAGCAAAAGGATGGGGATCAATATAAAATTCACTATTTAATTGGTCAGCTCTGTTGGAATTTCTTTGGAAAATGGTCAAGGAACATCAAGTTTATTATTTGGCATATCCAGAGGGAAACTAATGGTACTTGAATATTTATATCAAGCTCAATTTGCGTTAAAGCAATTTGATTTTCAAACGATTCAAGACGTTAACGGTTTCCCTCCCTGCCAAATGTAACTTACAAACCTTCGACTATTGCGAAGGCTCATAGTGTTGAAAAATTAAATAGTCAAGGGACTCTTTGTGAATATTTAGTCAAAATGAAGGTGATTTCCGTTCCAG
>NZ_JBYTBB010000068.1:0-31368 GCF_058788755.1 Lysinibacillus sp. FW301-JW8 | reverse complement strand
AGCGTCAGCGCAGGAAGCGGCTCGTCGCTCGCCCACTGGAAAGCGAGTAGCCTGGAACGGAAATCACCTTCATTTGATTTAGTAGTGTTCACAAAGAGTCCCTTGACCATTTAGTTTTTCAACACTATGAACCATGTTTTAATGGTTGTGGCGTTTTTTTGATTAAGCAGGTTTTCACAATAATGTGGAGCTGATTTCAGTCAATTATAGTTTTTTTAATATGCCTAGTGTTAAGTTACCAAATCACTAAACAAATGAAGCATATTGTAGAAGGAAAGAAGGAGGTGATTTGACATGGCATTTGTTATTGCCTTGTTGATTGTATTAGCAGGTTTAATAGCGGTATTCCAAATAAGTGAGGGTAGATCAGAAAAAGGAAGATATGTAGTTTGGGGTATTATTACAATGATTGTGTTTGCACCATTTTTATCTTTTTTAATTGGCGTAACGTATGGAATGTTGGTTAGAAATGGTTGGGCAGCGTCAATTATGATGTTACTATCTCCTATTATTTTTGTTATAGGACTAATTATATTACTCTTAGGCATTTATAAAAACGATGAGGAAGAGCATAAATAACTAGCTGCTTGTCTCTTAAAAGGGGTTAAATATCAAGGTAAAAAACCGCGAGACTCCTACGAATTGTTTTGTAATAAAATGTAAAAATAAGTATAACGAAGGAGACATATTCCTTTGTGCCGAACAGCCTATTTTTGATGTGTTTCATCTCTTGATGGCTGAAAACATAGCGGTTTTTTACCATTTAGAATGTTTATGTTAATCGTGCATTTCGACTTACTTTACAGACCATTCTCATTAATGCTCGGTGTAACGAAGGAAAGATTGTAAAGACAATATCCATTGTTTTACGCATTGGCATTGGACAAATAATTGGCTTATTTTTGTGTACGCCTGCAATAGCGATTTTTGCTAATTGCTGTGGAGACATCATTTTCTGCTTTTTCAATTGCTTAGACATCGCCGTTTTATCGATATTAATAGCTGTTGCTTTATCAAAAATAGGTGTATCAACAAAAGTCGGGCATAAGGTGCTTACATTGATACCATATTCCTCAGCCTCATAGTGGAGTGATGTTGTTAATCCTACAACAGCATGCTTTGTTGTTGAGTATGCTGCAGAAATAGGAGATGGTCCCAATCCTGCTGCTGATGACGTATTGATGATATGTCCAAATCCTTGCTTTTTCATGATTTGATAGCCAACTTGTGTTCCATAAACAACACCCCATAAGTTAATATCCACAATGTCTTGCCATTCGTCTATCGACATATCGTAAATTTCACCATACATAGCTATTCCAGCGTTGTTGAATAAATAATCTATTCTTTGAAATTCCTCATATACATTTGTAATGACATGTTCAACACTTTTGTAATCGGTTACATTCAATTCAACAAATTTAGCATTTGGGGCATCTTTATTTAGTTCTGCCTCTAAAAGAAACCCATCATGTTTGTTGATATCTGCAATAAATACAAAAACATAATGATCTATTAACTCTTTACAAATAGCCTTTCCTATCCCAGATACACCACCAGTAACAATCGCAACTTTTCTCATATTCATTACCTCCTGTATGAATTCCTAATGGACAGTGGCTTCCTGTAATTGAAGCTGTTCAATTACAGATGAGTATTCTTCCATGATAAGTTCTGCTCCTTTACTATTTAAATGAACACCATCTAAAGTAAAATGCAGCCCTCTTTTTTGGGATAATCGATCAATACGCAAAGGATTTTTATAAAACAGTACATCTTTCATCACTTGCAGAACATTGGTGTTAATATAATCCGAGCTATCAACTTGTTGCAAATGACTTTCAAAAACCTTTTGCATATTTAAAAAGCTAACATTTGCATATTTAGAAGAGATGGAATGAATAATGGAGGAAAGCTCTTTTAATTCCGTATTTGATGCATTTTTTATCTCCTCTCCTATTAAAGCTGGTGTTACTAAAACGACATGTTTAGAGGAAGTTAGAATCATTTCTAAAACATTTACATAGTATCCTTTAAACTCTTGATGATCTTCTGTAACTGGCTGTGCTTGCACTTTCAAAAGCTTAGCATAGACATCATTAACACCAATCCAAAGAAAGCTGAGGTCATAATAACTGCCTAGCGTCGATCTCTCTAATCGAGTGTGTAAGCTTTTCACTGTCTCACCTGGCTTACCAAGATTATCAAATTTTATATGTGGATGTTTTGCTGTTAATTGTTTAAAAAATGAAACCCCTGGTCGCCCTTCTGTTAAACTGTCTCCTATACATGCAATTTTCATTTAAATCCCACTTTTTTTGATTTCCTTCAAAAAAATGGTTATTGCTTGTTGAAAAAGTGGCTCTAACTTCTTAAGCTCCTGAGTATTTGTAAGCTGACATAATCCGCCTAGCCAAGTTCCTAGTAGAATTGTCCATTCATCAATATTTCCATTAACAAATTCTCCTCTATCAATACCTTCTTGAAGGATTGCTTGATAAGCACCCATCGGCACAATCGCTAAATTGAATAATTGCTCCACGGATTCAGAGCTGGATTTGGGATTGGCAGCTAGTTCTTGCCCTGATCTTAGTAAAGGTGTTTGGTAATGATAGAGAACATGCATAGCCATACCATATAATTTTTCTGTTGCCGTGGAGTAGGTAATTTCTTTTTGCAGCCATTTGTTGTGCCAATCTTGCATTGTTTGTTGTGCTAAAAGAACAAAAAGCTTTTCTTTGTTTTCAAAATGGTAATAAATATGTCCCTTACTGTAGCCTGAAGCGGTTGAAATATCTCCAACTGATGTTTGATTATAGCCCTTTTGAGAAAACAAACTAACCGCATGTTCCATAATTTCGATTTTTGCTTTCTCGCTATCATAACGTCTTTTGCTCAAGAATTTTCTCCTTTTTAAAATTTGAACGATCGTTCTAATCTGATTATACAATATTTTTTTAATTAATAAATAGGTAAATACCTAATTCTTTATGTTGTCATAATTGCTTACTAGATAAAGCATTTGTTTATAATTAACTCGTTTTAATGGTTGAATTTTGGGTTGTCACTGTAATAACAGAGTATTATGTTAGGGATTATTGGAAATGGTGTGTGAAAAGTCATTGTTATAGAGGAAAAATCTGTTTACAGTGATAATGTGTGGACATATTACTTTGTAGATGGTATCGGTTTAGTTAAAGAGCTTTACAATTATGATGTTATTTACGGGCTTCTTAATCGTACAGAAAATTAACTCTTCGTGACAGAAAAAGCAAGTCTCCTATTAATAAGAAAGCTTGCTTTTTGTTATGTAGCATCTAATCCAATGAAATATGAAAAAAACGATGAAGGGCTTGTAGCCATTCCTTTTCATTCTGAGTTGTATAGGTTGTTAGGGATTGTCCCTCGTATATTCGGAATTCATTGTTAAGCATTGTATGTCGACCACGAGGAGTACGGATCATAGCGATTTTATTTTTTTGTTTAGAAAGTCTTGGGGCGAACTTTGCATCATTTGCGTCATCAAAAAAACTATAGAGTAAACGCCAATTCTGTTTTGTTTGTTCATACAGCATCCATCCATTTGTATCATCTTGTTCAATTTTATAAAGTTCGTTGCCTTCACGATGTTGATGGCCTGCTATTAGTGGAACTGGTTTACAAGGAGCTAATGCACCTACGCCAACATCAGAAATATATGATTGACCAGCATAATTGACAAGCAATAGCTGATGCATTGGTACATCTTTGATAGGTGTATCTGCTTCAAGATTACGCCAAAACTGTGCATATCGCTTTGTCACTGAAAAACCAAGCTCACGGAGTAGCCAGCTAAATAAAATATTTAGCTCAAAGCAATTGCCTCCACGCTTATGAATAATTATTTTTTGAAAAATATCAGGAATAGAGAAGGAGATGCCTTGTTCCAAAACAACATCTAAGTTTTCATACGGGATAGAATTTAAATGACTTGTTTGCAGTTGTCCAAGTAGTTTAATGGTTGGCTCAGTTAAAGGACCTTGAAAATGAATATGTTTCAAATATTGCAATATTTGCGAATTCATACGATACTATCGCCTCACTTCCTTATTTATTAACATAACCGAAATGGCTTAAGATTACACGTACAATCTTTTTAAAAGAAAATAATAGAAAAGTAGATAGATAACTAGTAAAATTTAAGTGTTAGCTACTATTTAGTAAACTATTTTCCAATTAAGTCCACAATAAATCTTGTAAGGTAGGTATATAAATGACAACAATGAAATGGGTAGAAGTCAATTCGTATGATGAAATGAGCGAAGTGGCAGCGAATATTTTTACTAAGCAATTAAAGGAAAAGCCTGTAAGCATTTTAGGACTAGCAACTGGTGGTTCACCTGTAGGAATGTATGAGGAATTAGTGAGACGTCAACAAGCTGAACAGGTCTCGTTTAAAGATGTTATCACGTTTAACCTAGACGAATATGTAGGTTTGGATCAAAATAGCCCAGCTAGTTATTGGACGTTTATGCATGATCAATTATTTAATCATGTAGATATAAAACAAAAAAATATACATTTACCTAACGGCAAGGCAGAGGATTTAGCTGCGGAGTGTGCAGCGTATGATGCTCGAATTAAGGAAGCAGGAGGCATTGATTTACAGCTTCTTGGTATTGGTGTTAATGGACATATTGGCTTTAACGAACCTGGCACACCCTTTGAATCACTCACTAACATTGTAGAGCTTACTGAATCTACGCGTACTGAAAATGCGATTTATTTTGATGATCCTAAGGATGTTCCGACACATGCTATTACCATGGGTATTCAATCGATTATGAATGCCAAGGAAATCGTGTTGATTGCATTTGGTGAAAAAAAGCTAGAGGCAATTGAACGATTAAAAAGTGGAATCGTAAATGAAGATTTCCCAGCAAGTCAATTACTAAATCATCCAAATGTAACGGTTATTTACGGCGGAACAAAATAATGAATAAGCGTAGACTTCAAAACTAATTGGAGTCTACGCTTATTTATATAGAACCCTTAAACTGATGGATAGAAACAATGAACTGCTGAATAGAACTCTTGAACCAATGGATAGAATCACCAAATCAAAGGATAGGATTTAAATTCAGCTCACTTTTCTACCCGATACGATGACCCCTGCAACAACAGCAAGTCCCCCGACAATTTGAAAGGCATGAAGCTTTTCATCAAGAAACAGTACTGCAAAGATGGATGCAAATACAGGGATGAAGTTTAAATAAATACTTGCCTTATTTGCACCTAACTGTACAACACCACTATTCCAGCTTAAAAAGGCAACAACGGATGCGAAAATCCCAACATAGAGAATGGCGGCAATTGTTGACCACTGCCAATGAATAGAATTTGTAAGCGTTGCGGTTTCATAGATATAAAACGGTAATAGCATAATGGCTCCAATAAAAATTGTTACTAGGAATGTTGATCGTCCTGGTAAGCGATGGGCGTAATGTTTTATGAGTAGTGAATAAATACTCCAACAGAAGACTGCGACGAGTACAATTAAGTCACCTTTATTAAAAGTAAAATCAACTAGGCTTGCAATGGAGCCTCCTGAAATAATAAAAATGACACCACTAAGTGATAAAGCAGTTCCAAGCAGCTGATATTTTGATAGTTTTTCCCGTAAAAAAATAAAGGATAATATGTATATCATAATTGGTGTTGATGAGTTCATTAAAGATGCATTAATAGACGTTGTATAATGTAGACCGATATACACTAGGGTATTAAATGCTGCAACACCTGTTAGAGATAAAATAATTACGATTGACCAATTTTCCTTGAGCTTACGCCACTCATGCTTTAAACTCCGATAAGCAATGGGGAAAAATACGATAAAGGCGACGCACCATCTTAGAAAGGCTAGTGTAAGAGGAGGGATATCCCCACTAACTGCACGACCAATAACAAAATTACCACCCCATAAAAGAGTCGCGAGCAATAATAATATGTATGGTGGGATTTTCATGATGCAATAGCTCCTTTAAGGTTAGAATATTATGGATAATTATAGCCACTAATGCTATGAATAATCAATGCCTCCTTATAATCAGTATGCTAGAATAAGGAAAAAGGGAGGAGAAATTCTGATGAAAAGCACAGTACCACATTTGCAAAAGGGAGATACAGTCGGCATAGTGGCTTTATCGAGTCTAGTGGAACCTGAAAAGTTAGGAGAGGCAGTATCCTTTCTTGATGATTTAGGTCTTCACTATATTATTGGAGATACGATCCAAGCAAAGCATGCTTATTTAGCAGGTAGTGATGAGATGCGACTAGCTGACTTTCATGAGATGGTTAGAAATCCAGAGATCAAGGCCATTTTCTGTGTTAAAGGGGGCTATGGCTCCGCACGTATTGCTGAGAAAATTGATTATACTCTATTAGAAGAACATCCAAAAATCTTCTGGGGCTTCTCTGATCTTACATATTTACATTGTGCAATTAATGAATATGCTAATTTAGTAACGTTTCATGGTCCTCTACTAATGTCTGTTGGAAAAATTGATGAGCTATCGAAAAGGATGTTTTTACAGTTATTTTCTCCAATTGAAATACAATATACTGAAGAAATTTCACCATTAACAACAATTGCAAATGGTGTAGCTCGCGGTCAAATTATTGGAGGAAATTTACGTCGTCTTGTGAGCTCAATAGGGACAAAATTTGAAGTCAGGACAGAAGGCAGAATTTTACTGATTGAGGAGATTGCAGAGCCTATTCCACGAATAGATTCGATGCTGCAGCAATTAAAGCAGGCAAGAAAGCTTGAGCAGTTAACAGGAATTATAATTGGTTCCTTTACACAGACAGGGGCGGATGAAGCAGCACTTCTTACGTTAATGGAGGAGTATTTTGGAGAGTTAGGAATTCCTGTTGTAGCAGGCTTTAAAATCGGTCATGAAGCAACAAATATTGCCATCCCATTAGGGGTAGATGCCATTTTGGATGCACAGGAAAAGGTGCTGAAAATTTTACCTGGTGTGCATTAAAAAAAGCACTCTACATTTGGGCATCCGTCCCTTGTGTAGAGTGCTTTTTTTATCTTAGTAAGGCTCTGCATCATGCCCTTTATTGATTGCATCTTTAGGAGCATCGTCACCATCAATATTGCCGAGAGGCTTTGATGTAGATGAGTTTTTTTCAGCCTTTTGCAATCCTTCTTTTAGCAAGCGGCCGTATTCTTTATCGGCTTCCTCTGCTAAAGCAATCATGGCCTCTTGAATTGCCTTATTACATACTGACAAATCACGAATTAAGTTTTCAAGAAGCTCATCTCGCTCCCATTGCTCAAAATTCCGGTACGTTTCTCCTGCCTGTTTAGTATTGCTTTGACGATCAATAGACTCACGTACTAGATTACCTTCTATATACGGTGTATATTCTTTGTCTGTTTGAGTTGCTTCCTTTAATCCATTTAGCATGGAAGGCTCATAATTAATATGTGGATTTTGTCCAGGAGCTAAATCACGTTTGTACATCATTTGACCGCCATTTTGATTGGTTGCTACTCGTTTTTTAGGAGCATTGATTGGTAACTGTAGATAATTTGCACCTACACGATGACGCTGAGTATCAGAATATGAGAATGTGCGTCCTTGTAGCATTTTATCATCTGAGAAATCCAATCCGTCTACCAGTACACCTGTACCGAAAGTTGCCTGCTCAACCTCAGCAAAATAATCTTCAGGATTTTTATTTAACACCATTTTCCCCACTGGATGCCATGGAAATTGATCATTCGGCCAAAGCTTTGTATCATCTAATGGATCAAAATCTAGCTCTAGATGTGGTCCGTCCTCCATTATTTGTACATTTAATTCCCATTCAGGATAATCACCCTGTTCAATTGCATCGTATAGGTCCTGCGTTGCATGATTAAAATTCTTCTTCTGAATCTCCTCAGCTTCTCTTTGGGTTAAATTTTTAATACCTTGTAAAGGCTCCCAATGATATTTGACAAGGACAGCCTTGCCCTCACTATTTACCCATTTATATGTGTTAACACCAGAGCCTTGCATCATTCTATAATTTGCAGGAATACCCCATGGTGAATAAACGAATGTGACCATGTGGAAGGTTTCTGGTGAGCTTGCACAAAAATCAAAAAAGCGTTCTACATCCTGAATATTTGTAATTGGATCAGGCTTAAAGGCATGAATCATATCTGGGAACTTCATAGCATCACGTATAAAGAAAATTTTTAAGTTGTTGCCAACTAAGTCCCAATTTCCATCCTCTGTATAAAACTTTACAGCAAAGCCGCGTGGATCTCGTAAAGTTTCTGGGGAATGACCACCATGTATAACCGTTGAAAAACGTACGAAAACAGGTGTTTTTTTACCTTTATCTTGAAATACCTTTGCTCTTGTATATTTAGAAATAGGCTCATCTCCGACAGCACCATAGGTTTCAAAATAACCATGAGCTCCTGCACCACGAGCATGTACAACTCGTTCGGGGATTCGTTCACGGTCAAAATGGCTCATTTTTTCTAAAAAATCGTAATTTTCAAGTGTAGCAGGTCCACGATTACTGACGGTTCTTAAATTTTGATTGTTGGTAATGGGGTGCCCCTGCCGATTCGTTAAAGTTGTATCATCTTGATGTGTTGAATCATTTTGTTTTGTCATTGTTTGACCCCCTTCTTTTGGATATACCCATTCTGTCCTTTAGTAGGGCAAACTAGACATAAAAAAAGCTCTCCTACATACAAGATGTAAGAGAGCCTTTGGATGGTGTTTTCAAAAAAATAATCAAGTTTGCTGAGTATAGCCTTTGCCTATAGTTGGTTATTGGTCATCGGTCATACGGTAACAGGTCACATGTTATTGGTTTAAGTTAAGTTAGCTTCATAAAGCTAGATTGAAAACAACACATCCAAGATGGAGTACAAGACTCCATACATCTATTGTATACAGTTTCAAGGAATATGGAAAGCCTTAGTAGCAAGAGGATTAAGAGTAATATAAAATATTGTAAATTAGTTAATAATTACTATGGAAATATTAGTATTAATTTTTCATAATTGTAATGTGCGAATAATGGAATATTTTGTAGAAAAGTATATTCCAATTTGTATATTTAGTAATACAGATATAAAATTAGGGGGGAATAAGGGTAATGAAGAAGGCTTTGTTTTTACTACTAGCTCTTATGCTAGTTGGTTGCTCTGGCGAAGGAGCCGAGAAGGAAAAAGAGAAGAATGGAAAAGAAGAAGAGGTAGTAAAGGAAGAAAAAATCGTACCAGTAAAATATGATGAGGTAGATGCTGAATCAAAAGCTGCTGTAGAAAAGTTTGTTGAAAAATATAATATCAGAGTAGATGTATTAAAACAGGATTTAGAAGAACCAGTAGAAATAGCAAAGATTCCAGTACCAATAATTAGTGAACTGATTAAAGAGGAAAATAACCTCTCACAAACCCTATTGGATACTGATTTTATAAAATATAAGGGACATTATAAAATATTTGCTAAATATAATGAGGACAAAAAAATAATTGGTTATAAAATTAATATAGAAGCAAGCCCTGAAAATGAAGTTAATGAAGAAGGAGATGAGTGGGAAGAAGGAATCTCCTCATCTGGGGCAATTGCTTATGTATTGGGATTGAATATAGATAAATTTATTGATGAAATAGGTATAGCTGATGACGAGAATAAAGGTACCCATACCTATACCGATTCTAACACTAATTATAATGTAACTTTTATATTTGCTGATAGTGATTTAGGTAAATTTGAAATTAATTATGATTTGCCCTAGAATAAAAGGAATCTTTAAAATGATGTACTAAAGTTAGACATTTAAAAAAGCTAAAATGAGTTCGGTTTGAACCGGACTCATTTTATATTTTAATTTTTTAATAAAAAATATTAGAATATTGTTGCCACTTAGTTTAAAAATATTGAGAATCATCGAAGCTAATAGTAACACTGTAGTTTTTTGCATTGATAAGATTTGATAATTTATGGGCGTCTTTTTCTAATTGAATGGCACGCTCACGATATTCATCTGGCTCATACATTGCAATCTCATAAAGCATTGTATTTTCTCCATAGCCCATTCGTACACTTTCTTTTTCATGCATACTAAATTGTTTGCAAAGCTCAGCATCTGCACGGAGCTGTGTTGCAAGCTCGATAGCTTCAACTAAAGCAAATGTTTCACCTTTAAAACTTACTGAATTATTTATATTTGCTTCATAGACTAATCGATCTAATGTACGAGCGTCAAGACGTACTTGAGCTAGTTCTGCCTCAATGATCTTCATTGCACGATTACTTGTTTTTGGAGCTTGTCCCTTTTCTACAGTTACAAAGGCACTACGATGTAATTCACTAATAAGCTCCTGAACTTTTTTTCCTAGAATACTTTTAAGTTTAACGGCTTCTGCAAGATTAATCATACAAACACTTCCTTTTTATAGTGTCGAAGCTGGTACTACGTTGTTTAATAAGACAATATTATAGTCGCCCCCATGAATTTGGTTAAACATCTTCCCTGCTGAGGCTAAAAGCTTAGCTGCATTTTCTTCTGTTAGTGATGGTCGAAGGTAGAAAATCTGCAAAGCCTCAGTCGTTTCCTCTGAAACAGAAGTACGCTTAGAATCGACAAACGGTGACCCAAATGCTCCTTCAGCGTCTTTGCTATAGAGAATATTATTTAATGAATTATAGCGTTCATTTAAGCCTTCATAGCCAGTATCCTCATTGCCAAGTGCAATTTCTACATCTCCTTGTAGTTTATCTACATCATATAAGCCTACTGGAATTTCATATTGCAGGGAAAAGAAATTATTTAAATCTACACCTGAATGATAGGGTGTTAAATAATTTTGCTTACTAATCCGACGCATTAAGCTTTCTGCAGAGTGACGGTACCGATTCGGATCCGCACCAAGCTTTTTCCATAGCCGTCGCCATTCTGCAATTCCTTCCCGTTGCGTAACAGGGTTTTCCTGCATTTCTATATAGAGATTTTCTTGATACAATTGCATACGACCTTTAATCATTTGAGGCGATTCGGCTACAACAATTTTGGTATAATGGATAATACCGATTTTTAGCTCAGGATGTTGTGTCAATAGGGATTGATTAATTGATATATCCATAAAACATCACCTACTTTATCTATTTCTATTATTGTATCATGTAAGGAGTTGGAAATAAAATGAACATACATGACCTACAACATGAGTTTGTGGCGTATGCAATGTCCATTGGTATAGACAAGATTGGCTTTACAACAGCAGCTCCGTTTACAGAATTGAAAAATCGACTGCGCCGCCAGCAAGAGCTTGGGTATCAGTCAGGCTTTGAGGAAAGCAATATTGAAAAACGTACCGAACCCATACAATTATTAGATGGAGCAGAGAGTATTGTGGCGATAGCTGTAGCCTATCCGTCGCGTATGCAGAATGCACCTGTAGGCAAAAAAGGTGCAAGACGCGGAATTTTTTGCCGTGCTTCTTGGGGTGTCGATTATCATACAGCATTACGCGAACGATTGGCATTATTATCAGCTTGGCTAGAAGAGCGAGTAGAAGGTGTTCGTATTGAATCAATGGTGGACACGGGTGCACTTGTAGATAGAGCAGTTGCTGAACGTGCAGGAATAGGCTGGAGCGGGAAAAACTGCGCCATTATTACACCTGAATTTGGTTCATATGTCTATTTAGGAGAGCTTGTCACAAACATCCCCTTTGCGCCAGATAATCCTATGGAGGATGAATGTGGAGACTGCCGTTTATGTTTAGATGTTTGCCCAACAGGTGCTTTAATCGAGGGCGGACAGCTAAATGCTCAGCGCTGTATTGCTTTTTTAACGCAAACAAAGGGAACACTACCTGATGAGTTTCGTACACATATTGGCAATCGATTGTATGGCTGTGATACATGTCAGACCGTATGTCCAAAAAATAAAGGCAAAATCAATTGGATACATGAAGAATTTAAACCAGACCCAGAGCTAGCCAAGCCATTGCTGACACCACTATTGAAAATTTCAAATCGTGAGTTTAAAGATAAGTTTGGACATGTTTCTGGCTCATGGCGGGGGAAGAAGACCATTCAGCGCAATGCTATATTGGCCCTTGCCCATTTTAAAGAAGAAGCGGCTGTTCCAGATTTAATTGCACTTCTGGAAAAGGATGATCGCCCTGTTATTCGAGGGACAGCAGCATGGGCTTTAGGAAAGATAGGGGGGGAAGAAGCCCATTCCGCATTACTTAAAGCGAAAGGTAAGGAAAGTGACGAAGAAGTACGCATTGAGATTGACAAAGGATTGCAATTTTTCCAATAAAATGAATGAGTGAATATCTCAGGATTAACTTGACCGGAGCGCTCAAAAGCGTGAGAAACGACTCAATTTTGGGAGGAGTCTCTCAAAAAGAAAGATGCAGCGTTTAATATGGAGGAGAAATGCCCTAACAGTACGATTTAAGATAAAAAAATATTTTTACATCTGAAATTTTTAATAAGGAAGTGTACCGTTATGCCACTGCATATCGTTTTATATCAACCAGAGATACCAGCAAATACAGGTAATATTGCACGTACCTGTGCAGGAACAAATACCTCACTGCATTTAATTCGACCTCTTGGCTTTTCTACAGACGATAAAATGCTTAAACGTGCTGGATTAGATTACTGGCATAGTGTCAATGTTGTGTATCACGATTCACTAGAGGAATTTTTAGAAGCATCAAAAAATGGAGATGTTTATTTAATTGAAACGTATAGTGAAGAGCCATTCACAACACATGATTTTAGCGATAAAGATCGTGATATTTATTTTATGTTTGGAAAAGAAACAACGGGTTTGCCGAAGGATTTTGCTTACGAGCGTCGACATATGTGCTTGCGAATTCCGCAGAGTGAGCATGTCCGTTCACTCAATCTATCGAATACAGCGGCTATTGTTATTTATGAAGCATTACGCCAACAAGGTTACCCAGGGCTACATTAAAAAAGGCAGTTCTCCACCATGGGAGAACTGCTTTTTTAAGTTAAATGGATAGCATCTCAAAACTGATGGATAGAGTCCAAAAAGAGAACGTTAGAATCCAAAAAGTTAACGATAGGGCTCAAAAACTGACGGATAGAATGCCATTTCCTAAAATTTCAATAAAATTTTATTACCAGCAGGGTCCTCAGTTTGGAAACCTCCAGTGATATCAGTAACAGGAGCACCAATAGCACGAAGATTTTCTTTCATTGTTGCTGCTTGTTGTTCATTATCTAAACGCAAAGAAAAAGTTTTTAAGCCGACTTGATGTTCACCTAGCTTTGGTGCATTTTCTGAGTACCAAGTATTTAAGCCAATGTGATGATGATAGCGGCCTGTAGAAATAAATAATGCTTGTGCACCATAACGAGTGACAATGTCAAAACCTAATCCCTTTGTATAAAACTCCTCTGCTTCTGATAAGTTTGATACAGATAAATGAATATGGCCCATTACTGTACCCGCTGGAAGACCACTCCATGTATTATTACCTTCTGCTAATATTGACTGAATATTAAGTGGCTCAGTAACCATATGCACTTGGTTAGAATGCCAAGTCCATGTATTTTCAGGTCGATCTCCATAAATTTCAATGCCATTTTTATCAGGATCACTTAAATATAGTGCTTCACTGACATCGTGGTCAGATGCCCCAAAATACACACCATTTTTATGAAAATGACTAATAACATTTGCTAAATCACGACGAGTAGGCAATAGAAGTGCAAAATGGTAAAGCCCAGTAGTAAATCTCGTTTTTTCTTCTACAGTTTCAGGTTGAACGACTGTTAGTAATGCTGTTTTGCCATCAGCAGTTAAAGTGGCTTTATGAGATTCTTGATGTAAGACTTTAAAGCCAATAACCTCCTGATAATAGGCTAGTGAACGTTGTAAATCACTCACTTTAATTTCTACATTTGTAACATAAGTGTTTGGTTTTTCATGAAAATGCATAAATAGACCCCCATATATTTAAAAGTTATTTTTCATTATCAACTTACTTTATGTAAGTAAGTTTATTTTATAAAGTACAGAAAGTCAAGTCATTTTATTCATCAAAATAAAAGAGAAGTAATTCTTGAATAAAGAAAATCACTAAGCATATAAAATGCTTAGTGATTTTCTAGAGGTATTATTTGTCTGATTTGTAGTCGCCTTCGTAACCAGCAGTGAAAATAGCAGATAAGAATGCAACAGTTACACCAATAATTAATAATAATTTCATGGAAGAACCCTCCTCATGTTTATACAGACATCTCTTTTTAGTATAGCTTATCTACTAGAAAATTAAAATGACATAGTGAAATAAAATATGTCAGAAATGGTTCAAGCATAACTATTTAGGGGAAACTATTAGAGAGGTGATGATAATGGAAAAAAAGGTTCCGAATATAGAAAACGGTACAATGGCTAGAAACTTTAAAGATTTGCAGGATTTAGGAAAGCAAATGGAGCATTTACGTGATGGCTTAGAGCTTGTGGAGGATGAGCGTATTCCAGATCCTATCCAAGTAGATGACCCTGAAGAAGAAAAAAAGGACTAGATATATTGAAATTCCGTAGATATGACCTCTCAAAAATTTTCCTTATTTTCTTAAAACCAATTTTTTGTATAATGGAACTAGGAAAAGAAAGGGGTTGTTATTCTTGAATTTACAATCAACAAAAACATTAACAAATGGTATAGAAATGCCTCGCTTAGGTTTAGGGGTCTATAAAATGACTGAGCGTGATGAAACATTGCAGGCAATTGATAAAGCACTTAAATTTGGTTATCGAGCTATTGATACAGCCTCTCTTTATGGCAATGAAGCGGAAGTGGGCGAAGCCATTCGCTATTCAGGTGTTAAGCGTGAGAATATATTTGTTACGACAAAGGTTTGGAATAATGACCAAGGTTATGATGAAACGTTACGAGCTTTTGAAGTATCGTTGAAAAAATTAAATATGGATTATTTAGATTTGTATTTAACACATTGGGCAGTACCTGAAACATTTGAAGAAACGTATAGAGCCATTGAACGTCTATATGATGAAAAATTAATTCGAGCAACAGGTGTGTCGAATCACCATGAGCATCATCTACAAAAGCTATTAGCAAAGGCAAACATTCAGCCAATGGTTAATCAAGTCGAGGTACATCCATATTTACAGCAAGATGATTTAAGAGCTTACTGTAATGAGCATGGCATTGCTGTGACTGCATGGTCTCCACTAGGGCGTGGGGGTGTGCTTGATAACACAGTTATTACAAAGATTGGGCAAGAAATTGGTAAAACAGCCGCACAGGTAGTACTGCGCTGGCATTTACAAAGGGATACACTTATTATTCCAAAATCAGTTACGCCAAGTCGTATTGAAGAAAATGCGCAGGTTTTTGATTTCGAGTTATCCTTAGCACAAATGGATCAAATAACTGCTTTAAACCGTAATGAACGCTTTGGGCAGGATCCAGATAACTTTAAATTCGATTTTTAACTATTCATCCATTTAACTTTACTACTAAATGGAAAATCCCGCTCTTCTAGTTTGAGGGCGGGATTTTCAGGTTCTATTATTTTGATTCTTTTACAAATGGAATATAATTAGAAAGCATTTTTGCCATATGAGCACGTGTAGCGTTATTACCTGGCATAAATTTGCCATTTGAACCACTAACAATCTTTAAGTCTTTCATAAGTGCAATTGCATTTTGAGTTTCAGTGTTGTATTGAGCAATATCACTGAAATCAGCTTTTAAGCCAGCTTTTGCATCATGTTGAAGATTGTATGCACGAGCAAACATTAGTGCAAGTTGAGCACGAGTAACTTTTGGATTAGGATTGAATTTACCATTTACACCTTTAACAATGCCTGCTTCAGCAAGAGCTGTAATTTCCTTTTGTGTTGCAGGATTTACATTGCTAAGATCCGAGAATGTTGTTTGACCTTTTGCCTCAAGTTTTAATGCACGTGCGATAAATGAAGCAGCCTGAGCACGAGTTAAGTTAGCATTTGGTGAATATGTTGTTGCAGTCGTACCATTTGTTAAATCACGGTAATAAAGATCACGAACATAGCCCTCTGTTTCTGAGCCTTTTGCGATATCCGTAAATGGAATTGTTGCAATAATGCGCCCTTCTACTTTCGGATTAACATTTTTCAATGTAGTCAAGTGTTCGATAAACATTTCATAATCAATAGTACCAGGCTCACTTACACGTCCATCAGCATAAGCTTTTTCAAGTGTTTCGTAGCCGTCTCCACCTTTAGCAGTAAAGGTATTTGTTGCAGCTTTATAGTAAGCAGCTTTGTCTAGTTCTTTACCATTTAATTTAATTGATTTTACTCGTTTACCAGCTGGAGCTTTTCCATCGAATTCTACTTGTAAACCAGAGAAGTGTAGGAAGCCACCAGATTCTTTCGGGAACTCTTTTACACTATGTTCTGCAATGTCATAGATTTCAGCACCTGTTAATTTTACGATACCAAGTGCATTACCGAAAGGCATGACTGTCATTACTTCGCCAACTGTAATATCTCCTGCATCAATGCTAGCACGGATACCACCGCCATTTTGGAAGGCAAATTGTACTTCTGGATCAATTTTCTTGGCACCAGCAAGCATACCATCTGTAATTAAGTTTCCAAGGTTTGTTTCACCAGCACGAACGCCCCAAAGACCACGTTTACCATCTAATACTGAAACTGCTGTATTACCTGTTGATTGTTGTTTTACAGCTGAAATTTTTTCTGTATATGGAGCTAACATTTCAGTTGTTTCTGGGTCTGCTGCAACCGGATTTTCTTTATCATTTAAAGCGTGTAATTGCCCAAAATATTCAACAACCGCACCATTATCATTAAATGTTAAATCAAGCTCACCTAAATTCTCGCTATATTGACCTGTTTGAACGATAATTGTAGGATTTTTAAAGGATGTTTCTGCTTTCACAGCTTTGTCTAATTTAGTATGTGTATGACCACCAACAATAACATCAATACCCTCTACAGCTGCCGCTAGTAATTGATCGTTATCGAAATCCTTTGAATCATCAAATCCTAAATGAGTAAGGGCCACAATTTTATTAACACCTTGTTTTTCAAATTCTGCTACTGCCTTTTTTGCAGAGTCGATATAATTGGCAAATTGCACATTAGCAACGCTTGAAATAGAAGGAGTTTCTTCAGTTGTTAAACCAAAAATACCTACTTTTTCTCCATCGACTTCTTTAATAATACCGTTATAAATTTTACCGTTTTCGAAGTCTTTTGTGATTGTTTTAAATTGTAAGCCATTAAATAAAGATTCTTTTGAAAAATCAAGATTGGCCCCTAGTAATGGGAATTCTGCTCCTTTTACAAATTTCGCTAGAGCAGCATGACCTTCTGGGCTTGATCCTAAATCGAACTCATGGTTACCAAATGTCATAGCATCGTACCCCATTAAGTTCATTAACTTCATTTCAACTTCTCCTGTGAATTCATTGAAGTAAAGCGTGCCAGTCAAAGCGTCACCTGCATCTAATAGAAGTGAATTTTGATTTGCAGCACGCAACTCTTTTATTTTTGTAGCACGTTGTGGAGCATTTTCTGCATGTGAATGTGTATCATTGGAGTGTAAAATTGTTAATTTGAAACTATCCTTCGTAGCTGCTGGTGCTGTTTCTGCTGCATGGGCAGAAAAACCAGGAGTAGCTAATAAACTAGCAACTAGAGTTGTTGCTGCAATACTTTTAACCCATTTCATCAATAAATTCCTCCCTCATAATATGTCAGATGACTGACAATTTACTCTTATTCTATCATGAAAGAAATCCTCCGTCATTACCATTAATGGTAAATGTATATTAAATTTTTTGTGAAAAATAGATTAAGAAATATCAAATGATATATTTATACTTTTATTGGAGTATAAGTAAATTATGTATAAGGCTAAGTGGAAAATTTTTCACCTCAAAAAAGCACGAGAAATCAACTTTTCTGATTTCACGCGCTTTTTATGATTTTGAGCAAGGACTTACTGTTTGTCCTTTACAACGATTTGTTTATTTAAAAATGGGTGTTCAAATTCTAATTGTATAGCATGGAGCTCATAGTCTCCACTTGCAGTTTCCCTTGCACCGTACATTGTATCACCAATAATGGGATGCCCGATATGAGCTAAATGTACTCGGATTTGATGTGTTCTACCTGTTTCCAAAATGAGATGGACAATACAAGAACTTTTATAACGGGCAACTACCTCAAAGTGTGTTACAGCGTGCTGCCCAGTTTTGGAGACTACACGTCTTGTTGCGTGATGTCGATCTTTCCCAAGAGGTTCGGCGATTGTACCTGAAGAAGCTTGTAAATTTCCTTGTACCTCGGCAGCGTAAGTGCGAATAATAGATTTTTCTTCAATCATACGATCAAAGATTGACTTAGCGAGTGGATGCTTTGCCACCAGTAATAATCCTTGTGTGCCTCTATCCAGTCGATGGACATGCTCTGCATAAACACCACCCTGCTTTTTAATATGTGCCATGACATGGTTCATACAAGTATGAGTATCACGAGCATCATTTGGATGTGTTGACATACCTTTTGGTTTGGAAACGATTAAGCAATGGTCATCCTCATAGATAATATCAATTGCACATACTGGTGTAGGCTGATAATTGGATGTAGGTATCGGAAACGTAAATTTTATAATTGCACCTGCCTGAAGCGGGGCTTTCCATTGAATGGGCTCACCGTCCATCGTTGTAATTGCTTTTGACATTCGTAATTCATGGACTAATTTTTTACCGAGCCGCCAATGATTACGCAGTAGTTCTTCAATAGTTAAATTATCTTCATTAATTTCATAATGAAACATAGATCTTCCTCCGTAGAAAAGACCGTATTCTTAATTGTAGAACACGGTCTCTTAATTATTTTGCAGCTTTTACAGCCTTCATTACATAGAAGCTTGCCCCTACAATTAAAATAAATGCAGTTAGTGCTAAAAATGGAATTGTGATAAAGCCTAACCAGTTAATATATTGACCTGTACAGGAGACAACTCCACAAGAAGGAGCAGTTTCCGCTAAAAAACTAAGCTTTTGAATTCCATAATGATAAAGTGATACACTGCCGCCCATAATGGCAAAAACAGCGGTAGTGACCGCAATACGTGCATTTTTTTGTATAAAGGCAATTGTTGTCATAATGACGATTGGATACATGAAAATACGTTGAATCCAACACATTTTACAAGGTTCATAGTGACGAATTTCAGAAAAGTATAAGGAACCTAATGTTGCAACGACAGAGACAATCCAAATAAATAATAAGCCGTTTTCTACTTTTTTAGACATATCTATTCTCCCCTTTATTAAACCATATCCTTGTACGATTATAGTTGTTCTAGTTTTATATGTAAATTAACTTACACAAAATAAGGCATATCCTTTTTAAAATGAATTTCAGTCTAAAGTATGAACGGCTAAGGCAGACGCTCGAGACTTTGAAATGTTATCATTAACATTAGTAATGCCGAAGAAGAGGTGTTTTTGTGAGAGAGAATGAGCATTCCAATATCAGTATTTTAAAAGAGATTGCAGAGCTTTTAAATGAAGAAACTGAAATAGTGACAATGCTAAAGGGTGCACTTGTGAGATTTTTAAATGGGACAAATTTTGAAACAGGCTGGATTTTTTTTATTGATGAAAAAGGGCGATCGGAGCTTGTTGTTCACGAAAATTTACCAGAAGCATTGGAGTTCAAAAACTGTCATTACTTAAAAAAGGGAGGCTGTTGGTGTGTTTCTCGTTATCGTAATGAGGAATTAAAAAAAGCCTCCAATATCATTGAATGCCAGCGTATTGAGAGTGCGATTGCAGCAAATGTTGGTGATCACGAGGGCATTACACATCATGCTACAGTGCCTCTTCAGTCAGGACAAGAACGTTTTGGGGTCTTAAATGTTGCCTCAAAGGATACTGTGCGTTTTTCACAGGAGGAGCTAGCTTTACTTGAATCTGTCGCTTTTCAGATGGGTTCAGCCATTAAGCGAATTTTACTGACAAAGCAGGAGCAAGAAATGGCACTTGTAAAGGAGCGCAACCGTCTAGCTAGAGATTTACATGATTCAGTTAATCAGCTGCTTTTTTCAGTTACTCTAACGGCGAGAGCTGGTATAGAAATGACGAATGATCGTGCAATTAAAGAAACATTTAAGGAAATTCAACATTTAACACAGGATGCATTAACTGAAATGCGTGCATTAATTTGGCAGCTTCGTCCAAAAGGCTTAGAGAATGGTTTACTTGAAGCGATTAAAGTATATGCTGAAATGCTCGGCTTAAAGCTGCATGTGACAGTTTCAGGTGTACTGCAATTCCCTTCCCGTATTGAAGAAACATTATTTCGAGTAGCACAAGAAGCACTCAATAATGTACGTCGTCATGCAGGTGTGCTGGAAGCTGCATTATATATAACAGTTACTTCTACAGACATTTTGCTGGTGATTCGTGATGAGGGACGAGGCTTTGTCATAGATAATAACACGAAGTTACTTTCAATGGGTTTGCAGTCAATAAAGGATCGTGCAAAATCAGTTGGTGGTACGGCTGACTGGGTTAGTGAAATTGGCAAAGGGACAGAACTGTTAATCCGCTTGCCGTATTAGGAGGGAAGAGAATGATACGTGTATTAATTGCAGATGATCACCATGTAGTACGTCGTGGATTATTATTTTTTTTAAAAACGCAGAAAGACATTGAGGTTGTGGGGGAAGCGAAAAATGGACTGGAGGCAGTAGCTTTAGCGGAAAGCATACAGCCAGATATTATTCTTATGGATTTAGTCATGCCTGAGATGGATGGTATTCAGGCAACTAAGCGCATTAAAGCGAAATTTCCACAAATTGAAATTTTGATGCTTACAAGCTTTTCCGATCGGGACCATGTCGTACCAGCTATGGAGGCAGGGGCTGCAGGTTACCAATTAAAGGATATAGAGCCTGATGAGTTGGTATTGTCCATTCGCCGAATAATGCGTGGTGAAAATACTCTTCACCCAGAGGCCACATCGACATTGGAAATGGATCGGCAAGAATCTGAAAATGCACCACATGTATTGAACCCACTAACACCTCGTGAACAGGATGTACTTGCAGAGCTGACAAAAGGGAAAAGTAATAGAGAAATTGCTTCCTCCTTATTCGTTACAGAAAAAACTGTAAAAACTCATATATCTAATATTTTCACGAAGCTACAGGTGCAGGATCGTACACAAGCGGCTCTTTATGCTGTAAAGCACGGACTGACAGAGGGTAGTGGTGTATAATGGGGAGTTAAAACGGCGAGTTCCTACAAGTTTGTAGTAGCCCGTCGTTTTTTATTATCTATTTTTGAATAAAAAATTTATTTGTAATTTCTAGTAATGTTGAGCTTGGCGTAAGGGCCAAATCTTCTTTTAATTTTTGTTCATAGTCTTGAAACACTCTGTATGCCTGTTCATATAGACCAGCGTTTATTAAAGTGTGTAAATAGTGTTCAAGCTTTTGCTCATTATATGGATCAAAATCTAGTAGACTATTTAAGAAATCAAGTGCTTTTGACGTATCTGTTAATACAGAAGCTTGAAAACCTTTTTCTAATAAATCTATGTATGATTTAGTCAGCTTATCTTTATAGGCCGTGGCCCATTCATAATCGTCAAAAATAAGCAGCCCATTTTTATAAATGGAAAGACATTGATTAATTAATGAAATAGGAGGGAATTCTTGCTTTGAAAAATCATCATAGTATCTCTGAAAATCATATAAATCGCAAAAAATATTTGGCTTTTCAAAGATATAATATTTATTGGAAAATATTATACAGTTAGCATAACCTATATTGCTCAAGGTTTTTCTTAAATATGATAAAGCTGTATGAAGATTTGATTTTGCCCGAACGTAGTCTAGATCAGTCCACAGAATTTCTATTAAATAATCTCGGTGAATAGGAATATTCGGATGTAAAATGAAATATACAAATAATTCCTTTGTTTTCTCCGTTTTGAACGCAATTAAACTATTGTTGCTATAGGCTGCAAATTGATCGAAGCATTGAACGTTTAGCATCGTTTTCGAAGCCTTCTGAATGAGTTTCTGAATGGAGTATTCATGCTCTATTCGAGCAATAGCCTTTTCTAGGCGAGCATGATTAATTGGTTTAAGTAAATAATCAAGTCCTCCGATATCATATGCCTGTAATGCAAACTCTTGATGGGAAGTAATAAAAATTACACTAACATGTGGACGCTCCGTTTTGATAATATCAGCTACCTCCAATCCAGTTAGTTCATTGAGCTTTACCTCTAAAAAAATTGCCTCAAATTCTAATGCTGGAAGCTCCTGTAGAAATACCTCTACACTTGTAAAGGTTTTAATCACCTGTATTTGCTGGAATGCTTGTAGTTTATTTTGAAAATAGTGTAAAGCTAGTGGTTCATTGTCTATTAAAACGGCTCTAATCACATCAAAATCTCCTTTTTACAATTAAATTGAAAACCATTAAACTCTAGTTCATTGTGTTTGAAAAGGCTTCCTAATATATAGTGAGCACTAAAAAAGTGAATTTCACTTAAAAATAAAAATTTGACACTGAGATTTAGTGCTCGTATTTCACTTTCACAATTCTATTGAGGTTTCATAAAAACAAAGCACTAAATTCTTTGCCACAAATAGATACTATAGTTTTCAGCGCTCTATAAAGAGGATGGAAGTTTTGTCTGTTGTGTTAAGAGAATTGAAATAATTGTATAAGCGTTTATCTTCATTCAGCAGAAGACTCCCACCTCTACAGGTGGTGAGATGAATGCGGTTTTGATTTCTTTTCAGTGGGTGTCCAAACACTTACTGAATGAAGATAAAGCCTCCGGCGGATGTCACGAATTTTCAAAGGAATGAATTGTGCAGGCACAATTCAAAATCCGGACGCAATTACACCAAGGCGAAATTGATTATCAAACTATTCTTAATAAGGCGGGAAACAACAAAGCTTTAATAGCGAAATCCATTAATTCCTGATAAATCCTTGTATTAAACTTGTTTTTTTCTTATATTGTAAAAATAGTATAATGATTGTAATAATTTATCAGGCGTTATTATAGTACATTCGACTTAAATAAAACTCAAAAAGTACTTAAAAAATACTTAAAATAGATAGGATATTAGTAATTAAAATGCAAAACAAAATGGTTAATTTATGATGAAAAATGGTTGATAATGATTAAAATGACATCATGCAATATATAGAGTAGCAACTGAGATTGGTGGAGGATGGGTAAAACATGAAATTAGAGCGTCTTTTAATGATGACAATGATTTTAATAAATCGAAAAAAAGTGACAGCACAGGAGCTTGCTGAATTATTTAATGTGTCAGTTCGTACAATTTACCGTGATATCGAAACACTTAGCTGTGCTGGAATTCCTGTTATAAGTCAGCAGGGGGTTAACGGTGGAATTAGCTTAATAGAGGGGTATCGTGTCGATAAACAGGTTCTGACAAAGGAGGAGCTTACCTCGCTTTCCATTGCCATAAAAAGTGCACTTACAACCTATGACGATTCTTATGCAGAAGCAGTGCTAGAAAAATTAACAAGTGTTGCTGATGAAGAAATAAAGCAATCCATTGATCAACTATTTATTGATCTTAGCCCTTGGGGACCATCTATTGTTTTTAAGGAACAGATTACTCTATTAAAAAAAGCAATTGAGCAAGCACACTGTGTAAGCTTCACCTATTCTACGACACATGGTCAAGTAACCAATCGATTTTTAGAGCCACATACATTGGTACAAAAAGGAAAGGTATGGTATGTCTACGGATACTGTACATTAAGAGAAGACTTCCGCTTATTTAAAATAGCTAGAATGAAAAATATAAAAGAAGAGATGATTACTTTCCAGCGTAAAGAAGTTCATTTGTCTGAACTCCCATGGAACAAAGAGTGGCATCGCCCTCAAAATGTAATTCAGCTAAAGCTGTCATTCGATTCTGCGATAACAACATTAGTAGAAGAAACATTTGGCGCTGAGCATATCGATCATGAAAGTTTAACAGTTAATATTTCATTGCCGGAGGATGAATGGTTATACGGTTTTCTTCTTAGTTTTGGTCACCGTGTAAAAGTTTTAGAACCGCCACATTTAAGAGCTATTGTGCAAAAGCGAGCACAGGAAATTGTAGAGCTATACAAGGGCATTTAATTTTCATTTTAAAAGATGACATACTGCTGTCAGGTTTCCTTTGTTATAGTCATAACAAATAGTATGAAGGGTGGATGAAATGATGCAAAATTATTGTCAAAGCTGTGGTATGCCATTAGCAGATGAAGCATTATTAGGAACAAAAAAAGATGGTCAGAAAAGCCAGGAATATTGCAAGTATTGTTATGAATTAGGAGAGTTTAAACAGCCGGAATTGACAGTTGAGGAAATGATTGAGATTTGTGTGCCACATTTAAAGGAGGATGGCATGGCAGAAGAAGAAGCACGCCAAATGTTATCTTCTTTCTTACCGAGTTTAAAAAGATGGAGAAGAGGAGACATAAAGCAACCCATTATGATAGAACGAGAATCTTTTCAAATTGTAGGAATTTCAGCTCAAACGAGCAATGCCAATGAAATAACGCCTCATGCTAAAATTCCTTCATTATGGTCAGATTTTTATCAGCAAGACGTGATTGGACAAATAAAAAATCCAGTCAATGAAGTATTAATCGGTTTATACTCTGACTATGAAACAGATGTAAATGGAAAATACTCGATTACACTTGGAAAGGAAGTAGCAACTACAGATGAAGCGGCACAGGGTATGATCGTTAAAACAGTGCCAGCTGCTAAATATTTGGTTTTTACTTCAGAAAAAGGGTCAATGCCAGACATTGTTATTAAGGCTTGGCAGGATATTTGGGCTTGGTTTGCCAGCTCAGATGTAGAACGAGCATACACAGGTGATTTTGAGAGATATGATGAACGATGTGCAAATCCACAAGAAGCACAGGTTGATATTTATATAGCGATCAAATAACAACAAATCTCCTGCCATTTACTTGGTAGGAGATTTGTTGTCGTTTGCTGGAGGAATGATTTCAATATGTGGTTCAATATGCACGAGTATCTGACAGAATCGATTTTCACGAGTAATTGTTTTTTCAATTTCCTCTGTAATACGATGACTCTCAAAGACGTTTAAATAAGGGTCCACAGTGACAGTTACATCGATAAAGTACATATTGCCATGGGCGCGCCCCTTAAAGTCTAATATCTCAATTACCCCATCAACATTACGAATAAGGACAGACAACGTCTCAACTTCCTCAATATTAAAAGCATCTGTGAGACTTTGAACAGCCTCCCAAAAGATTTCAATTGCTGTTTTAATAATTAGAAGTGCGACGAGAAGTGCAGTAATTGTGTCTATAATGGGGAAACCGAAAATAGCTCCAAAAATTCCGATTGCTGTACCAATACTTACAAGAGCATCTGAGCGGTTATCATAGGCTGCTGCCTTCACAGCTGCACTTTTTATTTTTTTAGAAAGTGCTAAATTATAGCGATAAACGATATACATCACAACGGCACTGCCAATTGCGACATAGGCAGTTAATAATGACGGTGTTGTACTAACTGGTTCCCAAAGTCCTTTTATCGAATTAATAAGTACTTGTAAGCCAACAATTAACATTATGAACGAAGCAACAAGCGAGGCAACTGTTTCGGCACGCAAATGCCCATATTGATGATTAGAGTCAGGTGGAATTTGTGCAATTCGTAATCCAATAAGTACTGCAATAGAGGCGATAATATCAGTAGTATTATTTAATCCATCTGCCTTTAGCGCTTCTGATGTGCCAATATAGCCGATCGTTAATTTTATAGAACTCAGTACCAAATATGTAGCGATGGATAACCAAGCACCTTTTTCCCCTTGACGTAAATTTGTATAAAGCTCCATTTTGTTTCCTCCTCGCAAAACTTTCGGGCATTATAAAACGACTCCCTTCTGTGAAAGGGAGTCGTTGCTAAAGTTTATAATGTTATTACTGTATAAGCTCCCCACCACTATAGGTTGTGTGCTGTATACATTTTTTATAGCCTGTATCTTTTAAAATGCGATGTTAATCGTAACACAGCAAATAGAACAAGGCAATTTTTAGACACTTACTTCTTCATTTTCATTTGATAAATCACGTTCAGGTAATTTCAGAACTTCTAAGTATAAAATATGGTGACCATCTAATTCTTTTGCGATAAATTCATAGCCTTGCTCTTCAATGCTATCTCCTTCGACTGCATCAAAGCGCTTTGTCATAAACCAACCGCCGATTGTATCTATATCATCATCTTCTATGTCAGTACCTAGCATATCATTTACATTTTCTACTAGCATCTTTGCATCTAAAATAAAATGATCTTCTGCAATTTCTTGCACTTCTGGGATTTCGTCCTCATCGAATTCATCTTGAATATCGCCGACAATTTCCTCAATAATATCTTCAATCGTCACTAAACCAGATGTTCCGCCATATTCATCCATTAAAATGGCCATATGAATGCGTTCACGCTGAATTTTAAGTAGCAAATCATTAATTTGCGTTGTTTCCATCACACGAATAATCGGCTGCATATAGTCAATTACTGGCTTATCACCATTTGCAGAGTTTTTAATGTAAGCGGTTAATAAGTGCTTCATATTGACTAAGCCGATAATATGGTCCTTGTCACCATCAATAATCGGATAACGAGTATATTGCTCAACTCCCATTAAATCGAATACTTCTTTAATGGTAAGCTCTTTTTCGATTCCAACGATTTCAGTACGCGGTACCATGATTTCCTTTGCAAGTCGATCTGAGAACTCGAAAATACTGTTTACATATTCATATTCTGAATTGTTAATTTCTCCACCTTTTAAACTATCTGACAAGATCATACGAAGCTCTTCTTCGGTATGAGCAACTTCTGATTCTGACATCATTTTTAGACCGAAAAGGCCTGTTAAGCCACGTGCAGATCCGTTTAATAACTTAATGATTGGGTACGTAATGTTGTGGAATAAAATTAATGGGCCAGAAAAGTTTAATGTCACTAATTCTGCTTTTTGGATGGCAAGTGTTTTTGGCGCCAATTCCCCTATAACTACATGCATAAACGTTACGATTGAAAATGCAAGTATGAATGAAAGGATAGATGTAATACTACCATTCAAATTTAGAAACTCAAACACTGGGTGCAAAATAATTTCAAAAGTAGGTTCACCAAGCCAACCTAATCCAAGTGCTGTAATGGTAATACCTAGCTGACATGCAGATAAGTATTCATCTAAATCTGAAACAACACGTTTTGCATTTTTTGCTTTTTTATGACCTTCTGCTAGCAATTGATCAATACGAGTTGTTCTCACTTTAACAATTGCAAACTCCGTTGCAACGAAAAATCCTGTCATGATTATTAGTAGAGCGAATGCCGCCAACCTAATGGTTATCTCCAATATGTCTCCGTCCAAATAATTCCTTTGCCCCCGCCCAAATGAGGGAAGTAAACAAAGTGTACACCTCCTATGATTTAAAAAATTGTTGGATGATTCAATCATAAAATATTTAGATGCAAAACACAAATATTGACAACAACTTTTTATCTTGATGAGGTAATCTGTAATTGGGAAAAACTAACGCCAAAAGATTGAAAATCAAAAATCATTATGCTACCTTTAAAAGGAGCAAAGATAGTTTATTTAGAGAAGGAAGCATCTGCATCTCATTTAAAAACGACACGTCAAAAATCTCAAGAGAGCTTTATCTGCGAATTTTTTTAAATAAATTATTTTTAATAGCATCAAAGAAGTAGCCCTCTCACTAGCTGAGAGGGCTACTTCTGCTTTAAGTGCTATTCTTGTTGGAAGCGCAATTTTAAACACGCTTTTTCAACATCATGAAGCATTTCTTTGAATGGGATTTCGCCTGTAAAGTATGATATGGTAACAGGTGCCTTTTCGGTAATACCTTGCTGTGTTAAAAGATAATTTTTGCCATTATACGTTACATACATATTTTTTACAGGTTTTTTTCCGAATGAACTAGTTGGCGTGTCGAATAATGCTTTTAATTGGCTGCAATATTCATTGTAAATATCACTTTTAAAGCCAGAAAGTAACTCGAATTTTTTACTATTGATAGTGCCAACGTCATCTACTAATTCGAAAATTTTAGCGGAAAATTCAGAAAAAACTTCTTTTACTTTTGCACGAATTAATGCTTTTGAATTATAACTGTTTAAGTCATCTAAAAGTGTGACTTTACTCATTGAAATAGCCCCCTGCATACAAAACATTTATTATTAACTTGATAACATAAATGTATAAGAAAAATGCTGCAATTTCAATAGATGGAAATATTTTTAGCATAGAAGATATGCAACCACTAGTAAAAAATGGGTAAATTTAGAAGGTGGTTACATGATAAAATTACTACTTTTATTAATCGTACACATGATACAACATAAGCTCATGAATCATTTTTTTAACATCTTCTTCGTTTGGAGGAATAGGCCCAGTCCATTGGATATTACCATCCTTTAAATACTCTGCTGTATAACGTTCTCGGTAATAGAAAAAGGAAATAGTCCAGCCAGGAAGCTGAGAATTTTCAAATAAAGGCTTAAAGCTGAAATGCTGAATCATAATCAAACCCCATTTCTTATATATGTAGTTAATATTATTCAGGGATAGTAGTAAATTTGCAACTATTCTATCTGAAGAAAATGTATGAAGGGTGTTTAATTATCTAGGGGTTTTTCTTTCGTTGAAAATCATTGCTCTGCTATAATGAGTGCAACAGGCGACAAAATCCGCCAATCTTGAATCCAATTGAAATGAGAGGGTATTAATGGATAATTTATTTGTAACTTTACTATTTATGGCAATTATTGGAGCCGCTATCGGTGGTGTAACGAATCATCTAGCCATAAAAATGCTTTTTCAACCCCATGAAGCGATATATATTAAAAATTGGCGTGTACCATTTACACCAGGGCTTATCCCAAAACGACGTGACGAATTAGCAAGGCAGCTTGGGCTAACTGTTGTAAACTATTTATTAACACCTGAAACCTTTAGAAAAAAATTCTTTTCAAAGGATATTCATGATAAGGTGGAGCAATTTGTACAAACAAAGGTAGAAGAAACGATTTTTACAAATGATAAAACAATTCAAGATTGGCTTACATTAGCTGGGTTTTCTAATATGCCCGCAACAATTGAGAACAAGATTGAAGCAATTGTCGAGGGACAATTTGAGTCGATGAAGAATACATTATCAACGAAGTCAATTCATACACTGTTATCGGCAGATATTCAACATACAATTGACGAAAAGATTCCAGTAGCAGTTCGTCATATATTAGAGAAGGGTGAGGATTATTTTTTATCACCTGAAGGCGAATTAACAATAAAAGCGATGATTGATGATTTCCTGTCATCCAAAGGTTCACTTGGTGGAATGATCAATATGTTTTTAGGTGACTCTTCTTCACTTGTGGCAAAGGTTCAGCGTGAGCTTCTAAAATTCTTACAGGCGCAAGGCACAACAGCATTATTAACGAAAATCTTTACGCAAGAGTGGGATAAATTAAAAGAACGCCCTGCAATGGATTTTTTACAGGATATTCGATTTGATTCAATATTAATGAAAGTACAAGGTTATGTAAAAGAGCAGCTAGCTGTTGAGGAACGTTTGGATCAGCCTATTTCATATTATTGGCCAGAAGGCAATACTTGGATGAAGGAAACAGTCATTCCACAAGTTATTGAAAAAGCTTTTGATAAAGCCGAAGAGAAATTAGAAGATGTATTAAAACGCTTAAATTTACAAGAAGTAGTTCGTGAGCAGGTTGATTCTTTCCCTGTGGCGAAGTTAGAGGAGCTTGTGCTAGGTATTTCAAAACGTGAGTTTAAAATGATTACAGTGCTAGGTGCAGTTCTTGGTGGCTTGATTGGGATTGTGCAAGGATTGATTGTCTACTTTATTTAAAAAGGAGAAATAAAAGAATGATTAATATTTATAATGAAATTAATGCTTTAGAGGCAACTTTTCGTAAAACACCGGAATTCGAAGAGTTGAAAGAGGCGGTTGAAATAGTAAAGAGTGATGAAGAGGCATTAAATGTTTTTAGAAACTTCCGTAAAATTCAAATAGAGCTGCAAAAAAAGCAACTAACTGGTGAAGATATATTGGAAGATGAATTAGTATACGCTCAAAAGGCTGCTCAGCTCGCACAGCAAAATGAAAAAATATCCTCAATGCTTGAAGCTGAAATGAAGTTAAGTAAGGTGATCGAAGAGGTAAATCGTATTTTAGTAAAGCCTATACAAACATTGTATGAGGGAATATAATGTAATCGTCGCTGTTCCATAGGAATAAATAAACTATTATTTGCACATATAACAATTAAGAAAGAAACGTGTCTCTGTGTTGAGGCACGTTTTCACTTTATACACAAATTCAAAAACAATGGAGGCATTACTATGCATGTAATTATTGAATGGACATATAAAGCGTTAAAGGGTGCAACAACTGTACTACGTTCAGAAGAAATGCCAGCAGCTCAAGCAGTACTACTAGCAGAGGATATGGAGCGAACAGGGAGAGTTAAATCATTGCATTGTATTGATCGACAGGAAACAAGTTGGTCGTTAAAGGAGCTAAAGGCCTATTTAAAGGAGATTGAGACAGAGCCACATGACATTACTGTTTATTTTGACGGTGGCTTTGATCGTGCCACAAAACAATCAGGACTAGGATGTGTCATTTATTATGAGCAAAATGGCAAACCATATCGATTAAGAAGAAATGCCTTTTCTTCAGAGCTGAATTCCAATAATGAGGCAGAATATGCAGCGCTCTATTTAGGAATCGTTGAGCTTGATTTACTGAATGTTCATCATTTGCCTGTTTGCTTCACTGGTGATTCTCAAGTAGTGATTAACCAATTAAGCGGGGAATGGCCTGCACTGGAAAAGGATCTATCGAGTTGGGCGGATAAAATTGATGCGAAGTTAGAGGAGCTTAATATTCAACCAGAGTATCAGCTAATATCCAGAAAAGAGAATTCAGAAGCAGATCGTCTAGCTACACAAGCCTTAAATGGCATAGATATTACAGGATTAAGCGAAATTGTAAAAAAATAGGTAGTTATTGAAGCGTTGACTGAAAACCATCATGGCCATGATGGTTTTTTCATAGTGTTGAAAAACTAAATGGTCAAGGGATTCTTTGTGAACACTACTAAGTCAAATGAAGGTGATTTCCGTTCCAGGCTACTCGC
>NZ_JBYTBB010000067.1:0-31378 GCF_058788755.1 Lysinibacillus sp. FW301-JW8 | reverse complement strand
ATTTGAGCCATTAGCTCAGTTGGTAGAGCATCTGACTTTTAATCAGAGGGTCGAAGGTTCGAGTCCTTCATGGCTCACTTTTTTTAGTATAAAATATTTAAAAAGTGTTACATTAACTACAGATACTAATCTCTTGCTGAAAACAGTAGGAGATTTTTTTATGTTTGAAAATATTGCATAAATATTCAAAAAAATGTTAGGTTGAGCCAAGGCGGATACAGGCTTTACAATAGTCTTACAACTAGAAAGGGGTATGAAAAGATGAATAAACTTAATATATCTATTATTGGAGTACCAACTGATTACGGGCAAGCACGTAGAGGCGTAGACATGGGACCTAGTGCGATCCGTTATGCGGGAGTTGTGGAACGCTTAGAGGCAATTGGACATAAGGTACAAGATCTAGGGGATATCCGCGTTAGTCAAACACTTAAAAGTGCTGTTGTAGATGAGAAACTACTTAATTTAGAGGAAGTTATTGATGTTAGTACAGCTTTAGCAAATAATGTACATGAAGCATTAGAGCAGAAAAAGTTTCCGCTAGTATTTGGTGGGGACCACAGTATTGCTATTGGTACACTTGCTGGTCTTGGAGAGCATTACAAAAACCTGGGTGTTATTTGGTATGATGCACATGCTGATTTAAATACACCTGAGACAACACCTTCTGGCAATATACATGGTATGCCTTTAGCTGTAAGCATTGGACTTGGTCATGATCGCTTAGTCAGAATTCGCGACTTTGCGCCAAAAATTAAACCTGAGAATGTTATCATTATTGGTGCGCGATCTGTAGATCCTGGAGAACGCGATCTTATTCGTCAACAAGGAATTAAGGTGTACACAATGCATGAAATTGATCGTCTTGGTATGACGCGTGTTATGGAAGATGCTCTTACCTATTTAAAAGAAAGAAATGTTGATGGCTTGCACTTATCGCTTGATTTAGATGGTCTGGATCCACTTTATACACCAGGAGTAGGGACACCTGTTCCAGGGGGAATTACGTATCGTGAAAGTCATTTAGCTATGGAAATGCTACAAGAATCAGGTATGTTAACATCCGCTGAATTTGTTGAGGTTAATCCGATTTTAGATGAAAAGAATACAACAGCTAATGTTGCTGTTGCATTAATGGGTTCTCTATTCGGAGAAACACTAGTTTAAAGAAAATTAACAAATAATTGCCTTTCACCACAATGAACAAAATCTTTTGCTATAATTAAAAATAAATTGAAACTTTTCTTATCAGAACCTCGTATAGTATAAGACAGTTGTAAAGGTGGAGAAGTCAACACAATGGATGCGTTAGTAAATAAGAGAATAAAACAAGTGCTTAAAGGCGATCAAAACGCATTTGCCGATATTGTGAGTCTCTATCAGCACAAACTGTACCAAGTATGCTATAGGATGTTAGGAAATAAACAAGAATCTGAGGATATTGCTCAAGAAGCATTTGTTCGTGCCTACATGAATTTGCATACTTTTGATCAGAAACGAAAATTTTCGACGTGGCTTTATCGCATAGCGACGAACCTCTGCATAGATCGTATTCGGAAAAAAAAGCCAGATTATTATTTAGATGCTGAAGTAGCTGGTACAGAAGGGCTTGATATGTATTCACAAATTGCAGCAGATGACCAGCTACCAGAGGAACAAATAGAGCAAATGGAGCTACAGGATCGCATTCAATATGAAATTGGACGTTTGCCAGATAAATATCGTTCAGTTATAGTATTGAAATATATTGAAGAGTTATCGTTGCAAGAAATTAGCGAGATTTTAGATATGCCTCTTGGAACGGTGAAAACGAGAATTCACCGCGGACGTGAAGCATTACGTAAGCAATTAAACAATCTGTAGGAGGGGGAGCGTCATGAATACTTGTCCAGAGCATATTATAGATTATATGCACGATTATTTAGACGGTGACATTAGTCGTGAGCATGAGCAAGAGTTAAAACAACATTTGCATTCATGTAGTGATTGTAAACAATTGATGCAAGAATTGAGTGAAACAATCGCCTTTGTGAAGAGTGCTTCCCATATTACAGCACCTCCGCATTTTGAAGAATCCGTGATGGCTCGTTTACCGAAACCCAAAAGTCGTGTAGGCATGCAAAAATGGATTCGCCGGCATCCATTTTTTGTGGCAGCAGCAGTATTTTGCTTATTCATGAGTGCAACTTTAATTGGTAACTTTATGGATGATCAACATTTCTCAGTGACCAAACAGCCGAACTTAGTTGTTAATGGTCAGACAGTCATTGTACCTGAGGGAGAAGTGGTGAAAGGTGATATTGTTGTTAAAAATGGTGATTTAATTGTTGAGGGTGAAGTTGATGGCAATGTCACTGTTATTAACGGGCAGTATATGGCTTCTTCAGCAGTTGTGTCAGGTAAAATAGAGGAAATTGACGAAGCATTCGAATGGTTATGGTATACAATCAAAAACTCAGTAAAAACCGCTTTGACATTTGAGGAGAAAGAAGAAACTAAATAACACTCTATACGTCCTAAAAGATAGTGCACGTGAGAGGCTGAAAGGTCTACTCTTATGAGTAGACTTTTCATTTGAAAAAAGTTACATTTGATAAGAATGTGCTATACTTAAATGTGTATGGATTCGCAATGAAAAGTGGGGGATGCCACGTGCAAATTATCGAACATTTCGCTGATTTAACACCTGTGAATATTGTTATTAACTTCTTAGATGTACTGCTTGTTTGGTACGTTGTTTATAAAATTTTAACCCTCATTAAAGGTACGAAGGCTGTCCAGTTATTAAAAGGGATTTTCGTAATTATTATTGCGCGCATCATTACGGACTTTTTAGGGTTAGAAACGTTGGGCTGGATGCTCAATCAAGTCATCGAGTTTGGTTTCTTAGCGATCATTATTATATTCCAACCCGAAATCAGACGTGGTCTTGAACAAATTGGTCGAGGTAAGCTATTCCAACGCTCTACTAGCCAGGTTGAGGATGAACAAACAAGGCTTATCGAGGCCATGAAGAAATCTGTTAGTTATATGGCTAAACGTCGTATAGGGGCGCTAATTTCTATTGAAAAGGAAACTGGTTTAAATGAATATATTGAGACAGGCATAGGTCTTAATGCTGAAATCTCTTCTGAATTACTTATTAACATTTTCATACCTAATACACCACTTCATGATGGAGCCGTGATTATGCAGAAGGATAAAGTAACTGCAGCAGCTTGTTACTTACCACTCTCTGAAAGCCCGTTTATTTCAAAGGAGCTTGGGACACGCCATCGTGCTGCACTTGGTCTAAGTGAAGTGACAGATGCGATAACAATTGTTGTATCAGAAGAAACTGGTGCTATTAGTATTACACTAAATGGCAATCTACACCGAAATCTTTCTCTAGAGGAATTTGAAACACTGTTACGTAACATGTGGTTTGGAACAGCTCAAGAATCAAGTGCAGCCTCTAAGTTGACTTGGAGGGGGAAAAAGAATGGATAAAATGATGGATAGCCCTTGGGTGTTACGAATCATCGCATTATTTCTTGCCTGTTTGCTATTTTTCTCTGTTCGTACGGAGCTTACTTCTTCAAATAAAACAACCTCCAATGAGCAAACAGATGTAATTCGCGATGTCCCAGTCGATGTTTTTTATGATAATGAGAACCTTATTGTAACGGGTTTGCCGAAAACTGTGGATGTGACAATAAAAGGCCCGATGCAACTTGTTATACAGGCAAAGGCAGCAAAAGACTTCTCAGTATTTGTGGATTTAAGTAATTTGCTAATAGGAAAGCATAATGTTAGACTGCAATATGAAAATATTTCTAATAAATTACAAGTTACTTTAGACCCAGCAATGGTAAATATAAATATTGAAGAAAAGGTCACACAGGAATTTCGAGTTGACCCTGAGATGAATCATCGTTTAATTGAAGAAGGATATATATTAAAAGGGATGACTGCAAAGCCAGCAACAGTATATGTAACAGGTGCGAAAAGTGCAATTGAGAGCATTAGTTATGTCAAAGCTACTGTATCAGGCGAGCAAGGTTTAAAGGAACCATTCTCCCAAGTAGCAGCTGTTAAAGTGTTAGACCGAGATTTAAATAAATTAGACGTGACAATAGAACCAGAGGCTGTAAAAGTAAAAGTTGATATAGCAGAGTATAGTAGGGAACTACCTGTTGTAATGAAGGAAATTGGAAAAGCGCCAGATGAAGTGACCATTAATGAATTAACACTTAATCAAAAAATGGTGAAGGTGTATGGTAGAAAATCCATTATAGACAGTTTAACTGAAATTCCTGTGGAAGTGGATTTGTCAAAAATTACAGAATCTAAAACATATGAATATGATGTAAAATTACCAGAGGGCGTGACGAAAATATCTGACTCAAAAATTAAAATAAAGGCAGATATTACAAAGGTTGAGCAGGAGAAAACAACACCGACAACGACTACTCCTCCGCCTCCTTCAGAGGAACCAAATACCACTCCTTCTGATGAAAATACTCCTACTGAGAAAACAGAAGATATTGATTCTTAAACAATAACTGACTATAATTTTATTTTGATTCAGTAGAGATTCATTCTCTATCGGTAGAGTATTCTTTCTCGAATATGAAAAAACACTAACGATAATAGATACTCAAGCTAAATCGAAATACTCTATGTTTATTATTTGAAATTGAGTGACTTGTTCTAATTCAGATACTATGCATAGAAATTTAATTAATAGTTACCAGTGAATGAACAAAAATTGACTTTTCCAAAAGTAAGCAGATGGGTGATCTTTTTGTCAGCATAGACGAGCTGATCACTGGCATGCATTGAAGGAGAGAATAATCAAAATGGGTAAATATTTTGGAACAGATGGCGTCCGTGGTGTCGCGAATAGTGAGTTAACACCTGAATTTGCATTTAAACTTGGCCGAGTAGGGGGCTATATTTTAACAAAGGATGCAACAGACCGTCCCAAGGTTTTAATTGGTCGGGACACACGTATCTCAGGTGAAATGCTAGAAGGAGCACTTGTGGCTGGCCTTTTATCAATCGGTGTAGAGGTGATGCGTCTTGGAGTTATTTCAACACCAGGTGTGGCTTACCTAACTAGAATTCTGAGTGCAAACGCAGGCGTCATGATTTCAGCTTCACATAACCCAGTTGCAGATAATGGCATTAAATTTTTCGGTCCAGATGGTTTTAAGCTGACAGATGCGCAAGAGAATGAAATCGAAGCATTGCTTGATGCATTAGAAGATACATTGCCGCGTCCAATAGGGGCAGATTTAGGCTCGGTAAGTGACTACTTCGAAGGTGGACAAAAATATATTCAATACTTAAAACAAACAGTAGATGAAGAGTTTGATGGCATCCATGTAGCACTAGACTGTGCACATGGTGCTACATCTTCCCTAGCTACACATTTATTTGCGGATCTGGAAGCGGATATTTCGACAATGGGTGCTTCGCCATCAGGCCTAAATATTAATGATGGTGTAGGGTCTACACATCCGGAAGGATTAGCTAAATTTGTTACTGAAAAAGATGCAGATGTGGGTCTAGCATTCGATGGCGATGGTGATCGTCTAATTGCAGTTGACGAAAATGGCAAAATCGTTGATGGTGATCAAATTATGTTCATTATCGGTAAGCATTTAAATGCGGTTGGACGCCTAAAAAAACAAACAATCGTATCAACAGTGATGAGCAATATGGGCTTCTACAAAGCTGTAGAAAGCAATGGTATAAAAAGTGTTCAGACAGCAGTTGGTGATCGATATGTTGTAGAAGAAATGCGCGCTCATGAATATAACTTAGGCGGCGAGCAATCAGGTCATATCGTTTTCCTTGACTATAATACGACGGGCGACGGCTTACTAACAGGTATTCAGTTAGTGAATATTATGAAAGCGACAGGAAAAAAACTTTCTGAGTTAGCATCTGAAATGAAAATTTACCCACAGCGTTTAGTAAATGTTCGTGTAACTGATAAGCATGCTGTTACAGAGAATGCTAAGGTTGCAGCAGTTATTGCTGAGGTTGAAGCGGATATGGCAGGCAACGGACGCGTGTTAGTCCGTCCTTCTGGTACAGAGCCACTTGTACGCGTAATGGTGGAAGCTGCAACAGAGACAGACTGTACACGTTATGTGGAGCGCATTGCTGATGTTGTCCGCGCTGAAATGGGTCTATCAGAATAATAAATAGTCAAACTCGATTTCCTTTAATAGGGAGTCGAGTTTTTTCTATGATGAACAGGTGTAACAATGTAGAATGTTTGAAAGTAATGGGATTGATGAGGTGAAAGCCACTAAATTTGATGGACTGTTTATTCCTGGTGGATTTTCTCCAGATATATTACGTGCAGACGATCGTGTGGTTGCCTTTGTAAAGGAATTTATGGATGGTATGAAGCCGACCTTTGCCATTTGTCATGGACCTCAGTTACTCATTACGGCTAAAACTTTAAATGGTCGCGATCAACTGGCTATAAATCGATTCGTGTAGACTTAGAAAATGCAGGTGCCAAGTTCCATGATGCGGAGGTATTTGTGTGCCAAAAGCAATTAGTCACAAGCCTCACACCAGATGACTTGCCAGCATTTAATCGGGAAATTGTGAAATTACTTGAAAGTAAAGAACGATAAAAATAGAGAGATAAAATATCAATCCATCCTCTATCAAGAGCCTTGTATCCACCACCACCTAATATAAACTCCGCTAAACCGCAAATACATAAGGCAGAAACCCACCATAGAATAAGCCAATTACCCATAATCCGATTTGTCACGAGTTTCGTAATATTACTGGAAAATCTCATTTAAATCAACAGCTTGCTCTGAATAACTGGTAAATTACTGAATGGGCATTTTTCGTGGATATTCTTTAATAATTGTCTCATTATTGTCAATATAGAGGGGTGAATGTAGGTATTTTTTATAACGATAATTTGACGGATAGCATATGATTGAGTATGATGGAGAAGTTGAAGATAAGGTCCGACCTTATCCTTTAACGAACGCAGAAGGAGGAACGAGAGCGTAAAATCGGAAAACAATTATAGCGCCTGAGCTGAGGAAATTGGACGGAGAAATCTTCAGCAGACGAGGTGGAGGTTTATCGAAAATTCGGCGGATGCCTCCCAATCGACATACCCGATTGTCATTTTTCATTTTGAAAGCATTCGAGTGATTGAATGTACAGAAAATGGAGAAGGTATAGTTAAAGCAAAGATAAATAGAGAAACTTCACGTATCGATTAACTACTTTTCAGTCGGCTGAGTAAGTAGTAGTAAGGTGCATGTAGTTGTATGCTTTTTTTCTAAGAAAAAAAGCACTACTTTTACATTCACAAAAATTCGATAGGCTGAGGTCTGATTTGTCATTGCGTTAAATTGATGATATCGGAGGAAATAAATTTTATGTGTGGAATTGTAGGTTATATTGGTGAATCAGATGCAAAGGAAATCCTATTAAAAGGTTTAGAGAAATTAGAATACCGCGGCTATGACTCAGCAGGTATTGCTGTTCGTAATGAAGCAGGTGTAACGATTTTTAAAGAAAAAGGACGTATTGCTGACTTACGTGAGGCAGTGGACGAAGAAATTGCAGCGAAAATTGGGATTGGTCATACACGTTGGGCAACGCATGGTGTGCCAAATCGTTTAAATGCTCACCCTCATCAAAGTGCATCAGGACGTTTTACACTTGTGCATAATGGGGTTATTGAAAACTATCATCTATTACAAAAAACGTATTTAAAAGGCATTCCAATGAAATCTGATACAGATACAGAGGTTATTGTGCAATTAGTAGAGTTATTTGTGAAAGAAGGTCTTACCACAGCAGACGCTTTCCGTAAAACTTTATCTCTATTACATGGTTCATATGCACTTGCACTTTTAGATGCAGAAGCGGCAGATACAATCTTTGTAGCAAAAAATAAATCACCACTTCTAGTTGGAATTGGTGAAGGCTTCAATGTTGTTGCTTCGGATGCAATGGCTATGCTACAAGTAACAGATCAATATGTTGAGCTTCACGACAAAGAGGTAGTTATTGTACACAAGGCTAGTGTGGAAATTACAAAATTAGATGGTTCTGTAGTAGAACGTGCACCATATACTGCGGAGCTTGATATGAGCGACATTGAAAAAGGTACTTATCCTCACTATATGCTAAAAGAAATGGATGAGCAGCCAACTGTTATTCGTAAAATTATTCAAGCTTATGAAGGTGAAAATGGCGAATTAACTATCGACGTGGAGATTTTAGAAGCATTAAGAGCAGCAGATCGTTTATATATTATTGCGGCGGGCACAAGCTATCATGCAGGTCTCATCGGTAAACAATATTTTGAAAAAATGGCGGGTATCCCAGTAGAAGTTCATATTTCTAGTGAATTTGGCTACAATATGCCTCTATTATCTGAAAAACCATTGTTTATCTTTATTACACAATCAGGTGAAACAGCAGACAGCCGTCAAGTGCTTGTGAAAATTAAAGAGCTTGGCTATCCAACATTAACGATTACAAATGTACCTGGCTCTACACTATCACGTGAAGCAGATCATACATTGTTATTACATGCAGGTCCAGAAATTGCGGTAGCCTCAACAAAAGCGTATGTAGCGCAAGTAGCTGTTCTTGCTTTAGCAGCCTATGTAACAGCTAAGGCAAACGGCAAAGGCTTAGAATTCGATTTAAAACAGGAGCTTGCAATTGCCGCAAACGGTATCCAAACAATAATCGATTCTAAAGAAGTTTTAGAAGATATCGCAGAAGACTATTTAAAAATTGCTCGCAACGCATTCTTCATAGGTCGTAACATCGATTTCTATATAAGTCTCGAAGGTGCTCTAAAGCTAAAGGAAATTTCATACATTCAGGCAGAAGGTTTCGCTGGTGGAGAACTTAAGCACGGAACAATTGCCTTAATCGAAGAGGGAACACCAGTATTCGCCCTTGTGACTCAAGAAGCTGTAGCATTAAATATTCGTGGTAATGTGAAAGAAGTAGCTGCACGTGGCGCATATCCATGTATTATCGCAATGGCTGGTGTTGATGAAGATGGGGATCGCTTAGTAGTCCCACATGTACACGAATTACTAACTCCACTTGTTTCCGTAGTGCCGTTACAATTAATTAGCTACTATGCAGCACTTCACCGACGTTGCGATGTCGATAAACCACGTAACTTGGCTAAATCGGTGACTGTGGAGTAGGGTTGTTTGTTTCAAGGAATTGTGAGTTATAACTAATGCTGTCACAATTTATAATTATATTTGTCATAAATATATAAGACAGAGTGACATCAAAAATTAACCTTGGTACAGTACATCGTTGCTGTATCAGGGTTTGTGTTTTTTCTCGAAATATTTTTAATTATAGGATGCGTAACATAAACAGTTGAATATTACAGTAAAAATTAATAATTAATATTGGCATTAAAATCGTAAGAGATTATTGAGTTACAACAAAGATGTTTACTAGACAATTTATCGTCTATTGTGGATTGATGAAACAAATACCGTCTCCTATGTTATATAGATGTAGAATCCTCACAGCATTACCTATGTTATTGAAGATTAATGAATTAACCCAAAGTTTGTTAGAAGGTATATACGTTAAGTTAGAAATAACAAACAGTAAAAAAGCAACATTGTATAAACATTTAAGGAGGTATTGGCACGGTGGGATGACAATTAATTAACTATAAAAATTCAGGTGCGTATAAATGTCAACACCAAAAATTAATATCACATAAGTCTTTTCTTCAAAAGGTGTAAAGGTATAAAAAGTTTTGAGCGTAACAATAGAGTAGTATTGGGTGCATCAATATATGGAACATTAGGGGCCTGGTTCACATCCGAAGTGGCAGTTGAAAGTGCTTAAAGGTATAGATTTTATAGCATTATTGGAGCTGAAAAAATATATATGGAATATTGATTAGAAGGCACTTTTTTTAAGAATTTAATCGAAGTGAATTTCTTTCATGGTTTTTTAAATGTTAAAAAACCCCTTGATATTACCGTCATTCTCACCTTAATATACTTATTTGATACATTTTATCTATTATTAAGAGAGTTTTAGACGATATTATTAGGGGTATTAAGCGTTGGTAGGATATTATGAATATTTTTTAGACTGTCGTTCATTTTACTTTGTATTAACTAGAAAAATACTTATTAGAATTTGTTGTTGTATCTAAAATTTATTTCATTAAAAATTTCAATTGTGATTGAAGTTCTTCAAGTGGAATTTCGTGTTTTTTAACAATTTGATTATCCCAAAAATTATCGTTAACATATCTAGGAACAAGATGGACGTGAAAATGGGTTCCTTCATCCATAATTGTACCGTTATTTTGAATTACACTTACCCCAGCTATTGAAAAATGTTTCTCAAATATATTAATTATTGATTTCTGTAATTCTAATAATTCGATTATTTGAGGAGTAGTGAGTTCTCTTATATCTAAGATATGCTGCTTTGAGATAATGAGCAAGTGTCCAAACTGAATAGGATCGATATCTAAAACAATTTTATAATATTTGGATTCGAGTAGTATTTGCTCTTCTAATAGTGAGTTACAAAAGATACATTGCATTATAGACACATTCCTTTTTTATTAATCTTATATAAAATTAGATATTTTGTCTAGCTTTGTAATAAATTCCAACTAACAACTCTTATCAAGAATTTTTAATGTTGGCTATTTTGAGATTTTTATTTTAGATTTAGAATGGATTCAACTGTATAAAATATTTAGAAGTCTTTAAAAAAAGCTCCTTTTTTTAGTGCGAAAAATTTCATAATATGAATTAGAAAAATAGAAAACAAGAAGAAAATTAATCCTATAAAAAGCTCTTTAGTTAATAGGTTAAAAACCTCATTGGAATTGTTAGTGTAAATAAGTCTTATTGCCTGTATCGCATTAGTTGTTGGTATTACAGCAGAGATTTTCTCCATAAAGTTTGGCAAATACGAGGTAGGAAAATTAACCCCACAAAATATTTGGAATATTGACAGTATCAGATTGAGGAATAAATTTACATTAGAGAATAATAAACCTAGTGCTGCTAAAACTAAAGAGACTCCTAATAATGAAAAAAGAGAAACTGCTATAGTAAGTGCTAAATAAGGTAAATTTATCAACCTATTCACTTGTTTCAGACATGTTGGACAAAGCATTCGCACGATTACCTGAGCGCCATCAGCTACTGATGCATTCTGACCAAGGCTGGCATTATCAAATGAAACCGTATCGTTATGCCCTTGAAACAAGGGAGATTGTCCAAAATATGTCTCGTAAAGGAAACTGTTATGACAACTCTGTGATGGAGAATTTCTTCGGCATTATAAAATCTGAATTCCTTTACATGAAGGAATTTGAAAGTATAGAGCATTTTAAAATAGAATTAGAAAAATATATTAATTACTATAATACAAAACGAATCAAGGCAAAATTAAAAACGAGTTCAGTGCAATACCGTACTCGTTTTACCCAAACTGTCTAATGAAATAACCGTGTCTAACTTTTAGGGGTCACTTCAATAGTTACTACGGTTTTTATGGATTTTTAAGTTTTCCAGTACCTTCAGTTTTTTATCTATTGGTACGAAAAGGAAAAAAGGAAAAATATTGTTATTTCATTTTTGTATGATATTCTTTTTTATAGAAATGGTAGTAAAGAATTGTTTTCAAATGACGAGGAGGTCGTGAGATTGGAGAGGCTATTAGTTTCTTCAATGGTTAACGATCAAAAGTCTGTTAAGAAGAGTGGTAGTAGTAATGGTGAAAAAATTGAAAAATCAAAGTAAGTAAAGGCTTTGGGGGGTTATCATGAAGAAATTTTTACTTCTGATGTTATCTCTATTCATTTTGTTGTTTCTTATTAGTTGTAGTGAGGAAGAACAAACAGAGGAACGATTTCGGTTTGCAGGAGAGATTGACAAAATCATTGTGACTGGTAAAGGTGTAAAACATGATTTAGCTACACGTACCATTGATAAAGAGGTTGAAATTAATATTATTAGAGAAGCTATGAAAAATGCAGGTGTATTCTTAGGGAAACATACAAACGAAGGATTTTTATTCGAACTTGAAATTATATTTAAGGATGATTCAAGGCAATTTGTAGATTTATGGTATTATCCTTCGACTGAAACAGGTCTTTTTTATACAGATAAAATTTATTATTCGATGAATGATTCAGGCGTTCCAGAGCTAATTGAACTTTTTGAATCCTTTCAATAGATAGTTTAAGATAATAAAATTTTAAAAGGGGTTTATTTTATGAAAAAATTGTTTACTTTGTTAGTAACACTGATCCAGTCGTGGGTCTGGATATTTCAAAAGGAGAAAGCCAGGTTCAAGCATTCTTAGATAAAGGCAAACCATATCGTAAAAGTTTTAAGGTAACGCATACTTTAGATGGTCTTAATGACCTTGTTATATTTTTAGAGGATGTAAAAAACGAGGCTAGTATGAAGCCTACAATCATTTTAGAAGCTACAGGACATTATGGTGCTCCTGTCATACATCATTTAGAAGAACGAGGATATTTATTGATCATCATTAATCCGTTAATTTCATATAAGGCAAGAGGATCGAGTTTGAGAAAAGTAAAAACGGATGCCATTGATGCCTATCTTCTTTGTGAATTGTTCTATAAAGAGGAATTAGAGCCATATAAAAAACGTGGTGTGCAGTTATTAAATCTTCGTAATCTTACAAGACAACATGAAAATATAACTGGCGTAATGATTCAAACTAAATTGCAATTTCAGGCAGTCCTTGAACAGGTATTTCCTGAATATAACGGGGTCTTCGGAGATTTATATTCTAATTTTTCACTATTAACTCTTTCAGAGTTACCTTCTTCAGAAGATATTTTGAAAGCAAGTGAGGAATCCATTACAGACAAAGTTAATGAACTATGTAAGAGTAGATCCATTTAGATGGACAAATGAAAAAGCTATACAGCTTAAAGCCGCTGCAGCTCGTAATCCTTTTGAAAAAACAGTTTACCAGAGTCATATTTTAAGTCTTGATATGTATATAAAGATCCTTCTTCAGTACAAAGAGCATCTATCAAAGGTAGAGTCAGAAATAGATGCCCTCGCTAAAGAAATTGAAGAATATAGTATTATCAAATCTATCCCAGGTATCGGTGAAAAAATCGCTGCAACGATTATTTCTGAGATTGGTGAAATAGATCGATTTAACAACCCTAAAAAGCTTGTGGCTTTCGCTGGTGTTGACCCAAGTGTTTTCGAATCAGGTAAGTTTTCAGCGACAAAGAATCGAATTACAAAACGAGGTTCAAGTAGACTTCGTCATGCCTTGTTCATGGCTGTTCGTTGTGCAATACGAGATTGCAGGAAAACTAAAACAGACGATAAAATCATTCCTCGAAACAAGAAATTACGTGAATTCTATGATAAAAAACGTGACGAAGGAAAACCTTTTAAAGTAGCGATAATAGCTTGTGTTAATAAACTATTACATTGGATTTTTGCCTTACTAAAAAATAGGACTACGTACCAAGATTTAGCTTGATAAGTAAGTGCAACTAAATCAAACAAAACCTTCCAAAAGTAAAATTAGGAAGGTTATTTGTCATGCGCTTTTTAGTATAGCACATGCCTATTAAACTTTTAACAGAAAATTATTGACAAACTATTAGCTGGTTTAGTGGAAGAAGGATTTTTAAACAACTATATTATTTTTTAAATGACTTTATTGTAAATTAAACAACTTTATTATCTCTGCACAGCCTAATAAACGTTCCCTAATGGGAGCACCGATTTATACGAATTTACAACGTTAAGCAAAGAAATGTACCCAAACGAGGGTTCTGGAACCATATAATTACAATTCACGTCTATACTGAGAAATGAAAGTATAATGGAGGCATCATTATGTGGTTAATATTAGGTCTTATTGCAATAGTAGCAACTTTTATAAATCTTTTTATGTATGCAACAGGTAAAGATTATAAGTTTGCGATGGCAATGGGGTTATCATTTACAGCATTAACAATTTGTGCAGATTACAGTTATCTAAATCGGTGGGTAAAAGTGGAAGATTGGGCAGCTTTATCAGATGTAGTACCTGGTATGGCTAGGGCGTTTTGGTTTTTGACAATTGTTTCTATTTTACTAAATATAGCACCTGTACTTTTAGAATTAAAAAATAAAAAATAATTTCTTATTGCGGTTCATATGGCTTTATAATGTGAGGCAAAAAAACGTCCCCAAATCTCGCTTTGGGAACTATCCAACTCTGATATAATTAGTAAAGTTCACTAGAAATGGAGGGAACTTTAGTGATAAATCTAACTCAATTAGGTGTCGATTTTAACGATGAACAAACACCTTTTTTTCAAGTAAATTCAAACAATAGAATTCGCTTTGGATTATCTGAAATTTCATACGTAGAATTAAAAAGTGTATTAGAATACATTTTCAAAGAAGTTGATACGGTTGATATGGTTTATTTAGTTGCCTATATAATATCTAATAAATATATCTATACTAAAACAGCCGTAAGAAAATCTATTCTTATTCGAAATTGGGAAGAAATAATTGAAGAAAATGAAGAGGTTCGTAACGTCTATGCAATCGTTAAAAATATAGATATAACCCAAGTTCAAAAATATGCTTTATCTATTTATAAAGGTGGACGTGCAGCATACTTGGCTTTCTATCTTAAAGACCGATTGGTGTATATTAGTACTGATGTAGTTGATATTATATCTGATGATGTACAATTTATAAGCCATTTAAAAGAGAAATTCTCAAATCTTTATAATAAATTTTATGAGTGATTATCTTCATAAAATCATATTCAAAATAACGTTCCCAAATGTAAGTTTGGAGAGCGAGCGAAATCTAAGAAATGCTGTTAAACCAACATTTATTGGATTTTACTTTGAATATTGTTTATACATCTTTTTAAGCAAATATATAAACAGTGCTACGATAGTACTTTTCAAGATTATGCAGAGTGTGTTATCTGAATAAAAACCTGTATATTGACGCTTTAAAACTGCATTTTTTTATCGTTCCTATACTTCAATTACAAGGCCTTTTATTCTTGAAAAGGGATTGTGCCTTCTTCTGCTAAAGGGCCAGATTGTTTAAAAAGGGAGGGATAATTCTGGAAGTAACTAAACGTTTATTTCTTTTATTATTCATCGGAGTTATTATAGGGGTGCCTTTTCTCGTTTATGATGTATTTAATGGTAATCCTATTCGCTCTTTATTAATGGAAAATGCAACAAAAAATCACCTTTTTAAGCTTGGATATAATTCCGATGAATTGCTAGAAGTTAAAGCATTCTATTCAATGAAGAAAGATACAGGTATAAAAAGAACACGCGTCCATGTTATTTTTAAAGATGAACCAGAAGAAAAATATGTATACATCCAGAGAGAAAAAAACAGAGAAATTCAACAAGGTTGTAGTTATTTCAATTCAGACACTAATGCTTTCGAAAGTAAGTATACCAATAAAAGGAAACATATGGTGGAAGACTGTACAAATACACTCTTTTCAAGTAATTGTTCTTTAGTTAAAGGGCGCTTTTCCGTAATAAGGAAAGCGTCTTTATTCATGAAAAGGGTCATTTAGTTGTATAAGAGCATTTGACATACATTGTGAAGCCTGTGCATACTGACTTGGTTGAGATATTCGAGTCCCATTCCATCATGGTGCTATGATGGAATGGCTTTGGCAATTAATGTTTGATTTGATCGATAATGTCGAATAAAGCTTCGTTGAATAGCTCCTTCTGATCAAGCATCGTCACATGTCCAGCATTTGGTATGGAGTAAAATTGTTTCATTGGCGCCTTGAGTTGATCAAAGTATGTGCGAGCGAGAGAATAAGGAGTTTGCCAGTCATCCTCGCCATGGATATAGAATACTGGAACTTGATAGTCTGAAGTTACCATGTTCAGATCATAGGACTTAAACAAAAATTCCAAAATAGCACGTTGTTTTATTTCTAGTACATCGCTCATTAACATGTATTTAATATCTTTGAACGAATAAAAGGGAGAACATAGTACGCTCATAACTAGTTGAAGTGATGGTTGCATCGCAAGCTTATACTTACCTTGCAACTTACGAAGTTTCATAAGCTTCTTGACCATGGCATCACTAAAATGGTGCTCGGGATAAGGACTTAAAGCCTGTAAGGTGCTAATATCTTTCTGATTTTTTACTTGTCTGCTGCATTCCAATGCTTTCTCGTAGCCAATTCGTTCGTTTTCAAACATATTTACAACTTGTCCAACTCCAATATAGGCTTGAACCATCTGTGGATATTGCATGGTGAATAGACTACCTAAGATTGAACCCCATGAATGACCAAGCAGAAGGATTCGCTCTTTGTTATATTTCTTTTGTAAATAGCTCACAACTTCATATGTATCCTGTAACGCTTGTTCAATCGTTGTTGTCGGCGTGACTTTCTGTGGATCATTGGCAAAGAAGGTTTTACCGCTGTTTCGTTGTTCCCAGTGGACAACGGTTACTTTATCTTCCCAAGGAAACTGAAAGTCTTGGGCAAAAGGAAGCATCGGACTGCCAGGACCTCCATGCAGGAATAAGAGGATGGGGTGATCCTTATCTTCACCACGATGATATAAAAACTGCTGTATTCCACCAATCGTCACATACTCGCCCTCATCTATTCCGTTTGGCGTATGGATATGACAAGCTGTTGCACGCTTCTTTGTATAGAGAAACCAATAAATCGCCATACTGATGCAGGCAATAGCCGCTATGAAAATAATCCAAGATTGATTCATATGAATGCCTCCTCTAGTTATTTTTGGTTGAATTTTGCTTGCACTTGCTTAGATATTCCGCAATTGCTTCTACAAGAATGCTTAATGCTTGTATCCTTCCTTGTTCACCGTATTGGTTTTGATTTGAGGCGATAAAATGTAAGCCATCCATTAAATTCGCAAGTACGCTATAATCACATTGAGCATCCTCTATTCCCAAGCCATTCATTGTACTCTGAAAATTAGTTTTGGATTTATCCTGTTCCTTTTTGTTGATAGGATCTGGAAGCTTGCGCAGCAAATATTCTAGGTCTGATGGCTGAACATAGAGTGCAAGACTATCTGGCGCCAGGTAAATTTCACGAAGTGCATGAGTAATCTTGTCCTTAAAATGTCCTGAGCTAGCTCCGATTTCAAGAACTCGATCAAGTAAAGCTTGCTCATTTTGCTTTATAATGTGGTAGAGAAATTCTTCCTTGGAAGGATAATAGGTATAGAAGGAACCCTTGGCTATTTGCACAGCTGCTGTAATATCGTCAACCGTAACTCGCTTCATGCCTTTCTTACGAATGAGCTCTATTCCTTTGATATACATTGCATTTTTGATATGTTCCTTCTCCTGCTCACTTATGATCTTAGGCATACGTTCTTCTCCCTTGATGACTATTTGTAATAAATTGAGTCAATATAAATATAATAAGACTAGACGCTGGTAAGAGTCAATGGTTTTAGCATAAAAATAGTTGAATTAAAACTCGGAATATATTATCCAAATTAGATACGTAGCACATACATGAGCACTTAAAGGAGATTAATTTCTTTGTTAAGGATGAAAAGGACTAAACGAAGGATAATGTGTAATAAAAGAGGGGGTGTTTCTTCAATTAACGGGCGCTTTTCCGTAATAAGGAAAGCGTCTTTATTCATGAAAAGGGCCATATTGTTAAACAATCCCTCTAAATGGATATTTATGTTAAAATTATGAGAGATTAAAGAAATGCACTTAAACTATCAACGCAGGTCTGTTGAACAAGAAGGCAGAAAAAAATGGTTAAAGGGCATTAAGTTCATTTGCAGGTAATTGAATTTTTTTCACGAGAAATTAGTTTGTAAACAGTACTTGAACTTCTATTCGTTTTGAACGTATCAAATTAGAGCGTAGTTTAATTGAGGATTTTTTTAGGAACCTTTATTTAAGGAAAGGAGGAACTCGTTTGTTTTTATATCATATGGTTATTCACAATGATATCTTCGAAAATATAAGTCCCCAAATCGTATTAAAGGAAGGATTAAATTACAAGACGTCAACCAAGTGGTATTCCAAGAGTGCTAATTTATTTCCAGATTTAACGGAGCGTTTCAGACCAGCAAATTTACCAAAATGGATTGATTTTGAAGTTGCTTTCGGAGTAGATTTGGAAGTCGACGAAAGTCCTCACTATCGGTTTCCAGTGTTTAGTGATAAAATTTTAGTTTTTAACCGAGATATATCAAGTGATTTATTTGCTTATATTGAGGACATGTATGATGGTGGCAAAGGGCGCATTATTGAGGGATTATCTTCAAAGGAAGATTTAATGAAAAATTATTGGGCAAGTATGAACACTCTCGAAGATTATTTAAATAATAAGCCTTTTAATAACCCTGAAGTTTATATTTTTGAGCAAGTTCCAGCAAAGTTAATTGACTATATAGAGTAAATTACTGTTCAACCATCGGGCGAGATTGTTGAACAACATAGGAAGAAAATAATCAAACTTTTTTATAAAAATCAATCTTAGTATTACAATATAAGACTCCTTTTTGATCAAATTTTTTTCAAAATGGAGTCTTTTTATATATAGAAAAATGCTGGTTTGTGAGATGTTTTTGATCAAACTTTATTAAAAAGCTACATGTGATGTGTGTACACAACTCAATTGTACCCTAGTATATTTAAGTTAGTAGCTAATTTATGTAGGGCTGGTATAAAAAATAAAATTAGTTGATTTTAGGCTTAAAAAGCTAGTGCCTTCCTCTATTGTATAAAGGAAGGCACTTTTAAATTATGGCTGTTTTTTAAAATTGTTACTGTTCAATCATAATGGCAGAGTTAATCTACAAAACTAAATAATAGTAACAAAAAAATTATGCAACGCGTGCAACAACACAACCGACCATAATGAACCTGTCTTTTTATAGACAAAACCAAAAAGTAAACCTATTGCAAAAACATATATATGGGTCCCAGCTATAAAGAAATCATAGAATCCAGCATTGTAAATCCAAATTGGGTAGTGAATGACCAAAAATAGTAAAGCAGTTACAATATTTGCTTTCCAAAAAGCCATTTTTTTATTGATTTCTTGTAAAATTAATCCCCTGAAAACAATTTCTTCAGCTAGCCCTGCCATAAGAAAACCATTAAGGTAATCATCAAGGGATAATGAAAATTGAAATGATTGCTGATTAATAATATATGTTTCAAATGCAAAATATAAGCCAACTAACAGTGAAAGAACTACTCCCCAAAATAAACCTCTTTTAACATTAACGTTCACTCTTAAGTAGTCAAATGGGTTAGTATGTAAATAATATTTTATGTATAACCAAGTTGGAACAATCCATACAAACCCCTTAACCAACGCCTCTAATAATGGGGAGATTATTTTACCGAACGAATAAATGTAGTCAATTAACCATAATTCTTTAATTGTCCATACCAAATAAAATATGAGTAGAAACCCTATTATTGCTTTTACATCATTATTTTTCACTTTACTTTCAACACTTAATTGCGATTCCATTTCTACCTCCTTTTATGTAATTATTTCCTATTTTTGAATATTTACCGAATTTATTATACCGTAGCTATAAATCAATTTCCTTATTTTATATAAATGATGAAACCTAAACTTAGGCATCTCGTTTACGGTAAAATACAATAGCTACTGTAATAAAGATCAGTGTCCATAACATTGAAACACCTGTCCCTTGCATTGGTGTAAGGACATTTATTTCATCAGAGGAAGGCGGCATATACATATAATATCCTGCCGTATCCGGAAAATAATTTTTAATACTGGGTAAAAAATCTCTCAATAATGGACTGACAATAAAATAATGACCAAGCAGTACCACTAAAGCAGGAGTGGTTCGTCTGAGTAGAACACCTATAGCTGCACTGAGAAGGGTGGTTAATGTTAGATAGCCGGTTGCACCTACTAAAGTTTTTATCATAGCGTCTATTTCAATCACTAATGCTGTGTCTCTCATCATAATAAAAGCATATAGTACACCTGATGAAGCAATAATAAACGCCATAGGAATGGTTACAATTGCCAAAGCTAAATGCTTCGTGGATAGTTGAAACCCTCGCCAAGGGATCGTAGTTAAAGTAGTTCGAATCTGTCCACCCGTATACTCAGAACAAGTAGCTAAGATACCTAGAATAATGAACCCTGCTTGAAGATATCCCATAGAAGCAAGTCCTATTTTCAGTATACTTTGCGTTCCTGCTGCCCCTTGTAGACCAGCAGAAGTAAAAGCTGCTGCTAAAACTAAATTTAGAATGAATGTCCCCATAAGAGTGAGCCATACCAATGGTAATGTAACTAATTTTTCCAGTTCAGCACCAAGGATTAGTGTTATCTTTCTACTAGAAGAGACACTCATGATGTAACGTCCCTCATATGGAATACAATGGCTGCGACAATGAAAAGAACAGCTACCCAAGCAAACATGATTAAACCACCTGTGAATGGAGTGTGAAAACTGTCGCTCGTAAACATAAACATATCAAAGCCTGCCTTATCTGGTAAGTAAAACGCTAATTTTGTAACCTTAGTAAGGAGGTAAGAGACTGTCACAACAGATGAATTTATCATGAGCACAGTAAGCGGGATAATTCCATTCTTAGTTAGAACCGTAATCCCAAATGCTAAAAGAGCAGTAAATGTCCAGTAACAAACCACGCCGATCAGTCTAGATGCTTCAAATGCAGGGGCGTATTCATCAAGAATAAGATTTGTTGCTGACACAGTTGTTAGAATAGCAACAATGGAAAGTAGTATGCTGATCACTGTCACTGCACTTGCTTTTGCCAGCAAAAAGTGGACACGGGATGAAACAACGGTTAAACTCGTTGTAATCTGATTCCCTCCACCAGATTCACTGCTCTCTGTCAAATACTCACTGCTGACAGCAAGCACACCAAGAATAATGACACCTTGCACACCAAGACCTAAACCAATATAGCCAACTTCCGATAGACGTGTGCTAACTCCAGCTATAATCTCCTCTTTTTGTGCTGTACTGTCCAAGGCAGCAATGACCGCTGGGGCAAATGCTCCAATAAGAAAGGCAAGCCAAATACCCGGCAGGGAGAACAATTTAGATAGTTCCGCGTTAAATGCTCTCATACAACATCACCTGCATTTTCAGATGTCAGGGCAAAAAAGGCTTCCTCCAGCGTGGAATGATTACCTATTACTTCTTTCAATGTTCCATTTGCAACGATTTTTCCATGATTAATAATCACCACATCATCAACAGTCTCTTCAAGCTCTCCCATTAGATGACTGGATAGTAACACCGTGTTTCCAGACTCAGCGCGTTCACGTAAAAATGTCCGAATCCAACGAATTCCTTCTGGGTCGAGCCCGTTTACAGGTTCATCTAAAACCAATATTTTTGGATCACCAAGTAGTGCAGCTGCCATTCCAAGTCTTCTCCCCATACCTAGGGAATAAGTTCCAATTCTTTTGCCAGCTACATTCGTAAGACCTACTATTTCCAGAACTTCCTCAACACGTGAGCGAGATAATCCTGAGGCACGAGCGATCCAACGCAAATGTGCTCGTCCTGTTCGCATACGATGAGCTCCAAATCCATCAAGTGCGGCACCTACTGTTGCTAGAGGATTATGTAATTCTGCGAATGGCTTTCCATTAATTAGTGCACTCCCTGAGGTGGCACGATCTAATCCAAGCAGGATGCGAAGTGTAGAACTTTTACCTGCCCCATTCGGACCTAAAAAACCAGTTACTCTACCTGGTCTAGCTTTAAAACTGATACCTGATAAGATTTCTTGAGTTCCGCGATGTTTGACTAAGTTATTAATCGTAAGCAACCACAACACTCCCTTTCTGTTATGGTTCTAATTATAAAAAAGCAAAGTTACATCTCGGTTATCTTGCTGTTTACTTCTGGGTTAACTTTAGGTTAAGCTCTACCAATAGCTACTCTTGTACCATTTTCATTTGATGTAAAGTCAGCTTTCAGCTTCATTTTTTTCAACATATAATTTGAAGCCGATAAACCAATCCCCGCCCCACCCTCATAGGAAGAGTTATCCATACCTGGACCTCTGTCTGCAACAATGATCAGTTCTTTTTCTACATCAACCACAATGTTTGTATATTTTCCCTCTGCTGCATGGCGAAGAATATTCTGAAATAAATTATCCAGAACTCGTGTCATCCATCTAGGATCTGCTTCCCAATAAAAAGTCTTCTCTATCGGTAAATCAACATCTAACTGAATTTCTTTTTCTTCAAATGCAGGATACCACTCAGCGACAGATGCTCTTACTAACCGTACAATATCTGTTGAAGTGGGATGAAAAGGATGTTTCCCTGATGTAAGCAATGTATAGGAAAGTAAATCATCCATTAGATCTCCGACTCTTGTAATCGTATGGTTCATCTCTGCTAATGAGTCTTGCCCTTCAAATTTCATTGATTCTTTATTTAATCTGGTGATATGTCCTCTCAAAATGGTAAGTGGCGTTCGTAAGTCGTGAGATAAATTCGCAATGAGTCGATGGCGTAATAATTCCTCTTCATATTCTCGCTTGCGACTGTCTTCAAGCTGCTGAATCATCCAATTAAAAGAGCTTCCTAACTGGTCTATTTCATCCATACGATCCGTTTGAACAGATATTGGTTTAGGAAATGAATTATTATTAGCTGAAAATGACATGACTTCCTGTAAGCGGGTGAGACGTTTACGAAGTCTCAAGAAGAACAGCCAAGATATTACAACAAATGCGACAATAATAAAACCAAACAAAAGTACGGTAAAGTAAAACAGATTTAACATATTCATTTCTTTTTCATTGCTATCAGGAACGAACGAAGTGAAGAAAATAAGCACAAGAAGAGGAAAAAAGATAAATAGAAAATGCACTTTTAGAAAACGACGAAATAATGATCTATTCTGTTTCATAGTTTCACCCGATAGCCTATTCCCTTCAACGTTTCAATAATTCCTGGGGAATCTGGATGAAGTTCCAACTTTTGACGCAATCGATGGATATGCACCATTATTGTTTTATCACCAGTAATATAAGCTTCTTGCCAAATGGCTTCATAGATTTGTTCTTTGGGTAAAACCTGATTAGGATGGCGTAAGAAGTACATTAATATTTGATGTTGTTTCCCTGTTAATATAATTTCTTCACCTGTGCGTTTGTCGTATACCATTTGAACTTCTGGATCTACTTCAATATCATTTCCTAATGAAATGCGCTCGGAATGTGTTCCACCACTTCGACGGATTAATACTTCTAATCTTGCAACTAATTCATCCGTATGGAAGGGTTTCGTTAAATAGTCATCAGCAAATTTTAAACCATCTACCTTATCTTCTATCGATGTTCGAGCAGATAACAGCAATATAGGAACGGCAGGAGCTGCCTTCTTTAATCGTTTTCCCACAGTAAATCCGTCTAACCCGGGTAGCATGATATCCAAAATAACTAATTCATGCTGATTTACTTCTCTTTCGGCTCCTTCACCTGAAAGCAGCCATTGAACTGAAAACCCTCGCTGTTCCAATTCTTCTTTTACCCAACTGCCTATTTTCTCATTATCTTCAATATATAATACGCTTCTTTTCAAGTAACATCCCTCTCTCTAAATTTCAAATTTATCTTGCATCATTTACAGTAACAATTGAATGCTTTTGTGTGCGCAAGGTATCACGTTGTGTAGGAAAATTGACTTCAAGCCATTCTCTGTCATTTTTATATAAGTAAGTGAATGTTTTTTAAACTCCGTTTGAAATTGCTTTCTATTTTTTTCTGAAAATTAATCTTGCATTCTTCATAATCTTTATCATTTTTAAAAAGTAATGAATCGGTATTTATAATCCAAGTTAATGTTTCCATGTTCAACTTATATCTTTCTGTATCGCTCCAAACTTTTTTTCTCCCAATAGCCATTTTAGCATCATTAATTTCTTGTAACTTCATATCTAAAATTTCTACACTTTTCTTCATTCTAAGCCTAAAATCAGTCATAAATAATAATTCCCCTTTGCTTAATATTTTATTTGGGAATAAAGTGTATTCCCACCACTATTCTACCGAAAGTATGTAAGATGGTAAAAAAAGTGAAGAAAAATAATTATATAGTTCTATACAAAATATAAGTATGTTCATTATAAGTAGACTCTAGCTAAACAAGTTTGAATGTAGTAATACTAAGGTTTAGGATGTTTACTTTAAGTTGTTCAATTGTTACTTAGAATAGAGTTTGATTATGGATGTTTTATCAAGATTTGTTGTAGCTTTTGAATAAAGTTCGATAAAAGATAAGTTGCAAACGCTGATTTTATACAGAAAGAAACCAACTGTTTTGAAACAAAGTTTGATCAAAACAGTTGGTTCTTTATTTATCTAGTTTGGTTTTTATAATAAAGATTGTTTATTTCGGGATGCGAATCTTCTACACTACATTGAATAACAGCAATCTTTTAGAAAGCAGCCTTATAAAAAAGTTTCTACATACGAAGGAATAATGAAATCCTGAATGTAGAATAGAGCCATGGACACACTCTGGTTAAGTAAGTAATATTATAACCAAGAGAGGACGTGTCTTTTTTATGAGTCAAAAACGATACAATCAAGAATTTAAACAAACTGTAGTAGAGCTTTATCACTCTGGTACATCGGTCAGTCAACTGTCTAGCGAATATGGTGTCTCTGAAGTAACTATTTATAAATGGATTAAGTTACACTCCCCAATTGAAGGTGTAGAAGAATTAACTGCAGCAGAAGTTTCTTCGATCCAAAAAGAAAATCTTCGATTAAAGCAGGAGATTGAAATCTTAAAAAAGGCTATGACCATATTCGCGAAAAAGTAACAGAACAAGAACTCATTGACCATATTGAAAACGAAAGCGAACATTATCCTATTCAACTAATGTGTCGCGTTTTAAAGATACCCAAAAGTACGTATTACCAGTCTTTCCACAAGAAACCTAGTGTCTATGAAGTTGAAAATCAAACAATTACGGTGCGTATTTGTGCCATTCATAAAGAAAGTGATGGACGATATGGTGCACCAAAAATCCATGCACAGTTACTCAAGGAAGGCGTGAAAGTTAGTATTAAACGTGTACAGCGACTTATGAAAAAAGCTGGTATTCGCTCGAACATCACAAAAAAGTACCGTCCGACGCCAACACAAAAGCCCGTGGAAGAACGTGAAAACGTACTCGAACAAGATTTCCAAACAACAACGATTAATGAAAAATGGGTAGCTGATATTACGTATATCCATACGATCCACGATGGATGGTGCTACCTGGCGTCGGTTCTTGATTTACATTCGAAGAAAATTGTAGGGTATAAATTTGGACGAAAAATGACCGTAGATTTGGTCGTTGAGGCATTGGATCACGCTGTACAAGCACAAAATCCAGCACCAGGATTGATTATCCATACCGATTTAGGTACGCAATATACGAGTGAAACATTTCAAAAAAAACTAAAAAAACACGAAATGATTCCGTCGTTCAGCCATAAAGGTTGCCCATACGATAACGCCTGTATCGAATCTTTTCATGCGACATTGAAAAAAGAAGAAGTCTATCGAACGCGCTATGAAAATTATGAAACAGCTAGAGTCGCGCTATTTAAATATATTGAAGGTTGGTATAATCGCAAACGCATTCATGGTGCCATAGGCTTTCTAACGCCCGAAGAATGCGAAAGAATATGTCGAACTACGGCATAAAACAGTGGGATTCAAGCAATCTACCCCTTCCTATTTTGGGCGCAACCTCCATGGATTTCTCGCTCTACATTCCGTGTAGTCTGTCAAAGGCTCTTTTCACTTTGACTGGCTACACGGGATGTGGAACACTCCATAAATGGTGGTTGCCACAAAACAAAACTTAACTTTTATGTGTCCGGTATCTTGACATAGATCCATCCCTTGTTGTGAAAATAAAAAGAGGTTTATTAACTGTTACTCAACAGTAAGTAAACCTCTTTTTCATTATTGCAATTTACAAGGTATAGCTTACATGTAGATTTGAAATAAAGTCACGATGCACAAACGGGCCATTTTCTTGAGTAACACATTTAAAGGAAATCGTTATGGAGTGAAGTAATTGCGAGAATGCGAGAATTTTCACTTAAAATATAGGTGCAGGATAACTCAATTAGTGATACTCCTATATAGAGATAATATTACTGAAACTGTTAACTAAGGAATTTTAAATTAAATAAAAATTTGTACTTGCATCTCTAGTAGCGTCACCTTTTATGATGAATTTAGTTACCGAATAAAACGGTAACTAAATAATTTATGGCACTGGAGGTAGGACGATTGAAAATGGAAAGTTTATTAAACAGGGTCCTAGCAAGTTTAATGCATTTATTCTCACTTTTGTTAACGTTCATTTTACCAATATTAGTATATGTGGTATCGAAGGGTAGGAATGATTATTTTGCCAATCATGCAAAAGAAGGGATGAACCTTCATTTCACTTTTTTTCCCATTTTATTAATATTAACTTTTGTATCTAAAAAAATAAATATGGTTTCTATTCTATCTTTTTCACTGATTATTCTGGAAACCATATTAATTTTAATTGCCACAATTTATACTTTAAAGGGAAAAAAGTTTTCTTACCCAGTTATAAGATATTTTAAGGTATAAAAGATATCTTATATTATCTAAACGACAAAGCTTTTCAATGAGGTGATAATGTTGGATAAAGATATATTTACTATAGGGGAATTTGTACAAAAGTCTGGTGTTAGCATCCGAACTCTTCGATATTATGACAGTATAGACTTATTGAAACCAAGTGATTATACAGATGGAGGACATAGATTATATTCAAAGGAAGATTTAACACTTTTACAAAAAATTAAATCTTTACAGTTTTTAGGCCTTCCTTTAAAAGATATTAAAACTATACTTGAAAAACAAACAGTTGAAGGTGAAATATTAATAAAATCTTTAACTTATCAAAAGAAGTTATTTGAAGCGAAAAAAATTGAGATTACCAACATTGTATCTGATTTAACTCATCTCATTAAAATAACAGAAGCTGAGGAAATCATTAATATTGATGTGTTTTGCTCAATGCTTCAAAAATTAATGTTTGCAGAAGATACTGAGAAGTGGTTGAAGGAGAATTTTTCTAATGATTTTAATGATCCACTATTGAATATTAATAAGCAGGAAGAAATTAATTTAGACAAAAAATGGAGTAGGGTTCTGACTAGAATTAAACAATTATCTTTTACTAAAGTTACACCTTCTTCAAAAAAGGCTCAAGAAACAATAGAAATACTCCTAGAACTAATGGATGAAACTGCAAAAGGAAATCTAGATTCAATTAAAGAGAAGTTGCCATTTACAGAACCAATTTCATTTCCAAACCCTTTTACCGAAAAGGAGCTAGAATTTTTACAAGAAGCTATAAATTGTCATAAAAATAATAACTCAATTTAATAATCCAAACTTTTTTATAGAAATCAATCTTAAATTTGCTTAATAATACTCTCTTTTGATGAATTTTTTTTTCAGAAGGGAGTCTTTTAATTTATTGTGGAATATGGGTTTGTGAGGTTTTTCTAATCAAACTCTATGTCAAAGCCACAAATTATTCTGGTGGATATTTATACGTCTCTAGGTGAGTGTGATTTATCAATTTAACCTCAGGTCCAGCAGATATTTCATAGGTCATTCGATCCTTTCCTACTGAAATATTATGACCGCCATCTGTAGGTTCAATTTCAAAAGTAATTTGCAGATCAAATCCTCGAAAATGATTTCTTTTTGTTTCAATCAATTCAATTTTCCACGGAGTAACATGAGGTGAAAAATCCTTTAAAATCTTCGGATAATAATAGCTATTCAAATCATTTTCAATATAAGGAGCAAGCAATAACATGAGCATATCCTGTAATCTAAGCTCATTAGAGTCCTGAGTGGGTTCAGATAATGAAACGGTTCTTGTTTGAAAAGATGTAATTAGAGCAAGGGAGAGTATAAAAACGAGTAATATCTTTTTCATTTTCCTAAATACACCTCTTTAAGGTCTTTACATAATTAATTGTATTATTACCTTTATTGAATAAAAGTATGTACTTATTGAAGTAATGGGGGGCTTTAGTTAAACCAAAAAATATGCTTATGATCTTCCACAATCGGGTGCTTTAATAGAGCAAGGTTCACAAAAATTATCAAACTTTTTTATAAAAGGATGATTCAATTGAATTTAGAAAACACATATTTTGATCAAATTTTTTTTCAAAACATGCTTTTTCTTTTGTCTGTTTATCCATATTATAAGTAGCAATTTTATCAAACTTTATTTCAAAGCAACATGTGTTGTAGGTTTAAAATATAGTTGCGACGTTTATAAAAAAATGCGAAGCTTTACCCCTTTGGTTATTATTTAGCCAAAGGGGTGTTTTTTATGTCTCGTTGGGAGGGTTTAGTGCATTTTCGAATATTAGGTTTCGTATGAAAATATTTTCTGGTTGACCTATAATTTGATAAAAAATAGATTCGGGAAAATATCCATTTGAGTTTATGGCTGAGTCAAAATACGGACCGACCCTATCTCTATATGCTAATTTTCTTAATGCATTCTCACTATCCTCATAAATATGAGTTTTTCTTAATTTAGCCTGTTGTTTAAATTCTTTTAGAGGAAACAAACCTAAACTATTTTTAGTATTAGCCCATATTTCTAACTTTGAAAATCCGCGATTATTTGAAGCAAGAATTTCATGTACAGCATTACTACTTACTGTATGACACCAGACCTCATCTAATGTACGCATATGGCTCCATCCGCTGCGTACTTCTATTATATTAGTAAATAGTCTTGTAATTAGGGTAGCATTACGATTCACGTCTACGGGAATAAAAGTGCCTAAAACAGCGACAGCACCAGCACGAATAAATAAATCTCCAACTGTAACAGCACCACTTCCTCTTGGAGTTACATGACAAGCACTTAAAAGAACTACTGGAGGCATAGCAATATCATTATCATTTGCCATCCAAACTTCATCGCCAACTACAATTCCGGCAAGGTTTTTTGTAATATCGTAGTGACCGTGGGCGGAAATAAGTAGTATATCTGTGTTACCGTGATGGTGAAGAGCTTCTTTAAATTTTTTAATTGAAGAAACTTCTACAACTACAATTTCCATATTAGTTGATTTACTTATCATTTCAACTAGGTCATTCGCCAAAATATCGCAGTATTTCCTGATGCGGTCATCTTTATGTATACATTCAATAATTAAAATCTTACAAGTTAATCCAAAATAAATTTGATTTTCTTTAATTGTTTCATATTGAAAAGCTTTAGTTAAAGGTGTTAATGGTCTATAGATAATTGGTGTGATACAACATAAAGGAGCAGAACATCCGGGTAGAATAGCTAATCCAATAGGAAAATCTGAAAAAATAGTTATTTGAGAACTTTCGGTAAGAATATCCACACTACTATTCTTTAACTTGTTGTTAATTATTTTTCCTATTCGTCTTAGTGTTCTCCAAATATATTTATTACTAATGTTATTACCTTTGCAATGTACTTCTAATTGAAGTAATTCGTCGAATAATTCTTGAGGTGCTTTGTCGAGGTTTATATATAGTGCATTTTTAGCAATAGCTCTATGGTAACCTATGAACTCAATGATGTCTTTCTCAATAGAAGGTAGATTTAACGATCTGTTAAAATATTTTGATTGTTTTGTTGCAATACCTGGCATAGTTATTACTAAATGTGAGGGTTGAAAATTTAAGTTTTCGTTTAAAGGATTAATTAGTCTTTTAGCAATTTGATCATCCATTTTTGAAATCTGTTGTGCCATTGAAATTAATCTATAATGCATATTTAAATTTATGGTATTGAAATTTGTATAATTATCTATATTTTCGAAAAGTTCCTTTAAATATCCAAATTGATTAGCTAAAGGAATAAGGGGCAAAATCCCCTGAGTTGATTTTGTACTTAATTTAATAAAAGAATAATCGTCACATACCTCGATGTTGTTTATAGAAGTATTAATATGTTGTGCTAATTTTGTCCAGTGTATTTGAAGTAAGTTCGAAGAAATATCAGATATTTTTACTATACCTAAGACACTGTTAGAAACATCTATACTACCAATTAAATCTTCATATAATTCATCTTCACAAATTATTAATGTTGGGTGACCATAGTTATTATTAATATATTCATTAATATTGGTTCCTTTTAACACATATGGTATTGGAATGATATTATGAGGTTCGTCATGACCATTTAAAATCACATCAATGTCTAAATTTAAAACATCATAACCTATACGAGGTAAATGTAGAATATACCATAATGCAGGTAGGATAATATTTAAATCATTGTCCCATAGATGCATTGTCTCAAAATTAAATTTTTGTGGATTAGGTACTATAGGTAAATAATCTTCTTCTAATTTATCTGTTTTAAAAACAACAAAGTAATTAAAATGCATTAGTTTATATTCATCTAAATAATCTTGCATAAAAATTCCCCCTTACTTATTTTTGAATTTAATTTATAGAATATATCATGTTTTTCGAGTAAATAATTTGTACTATGTATATCGAAAATTATACAGTAAATTCACATTTTATGTAAAAAACAATACAACATGGTAGAATTTATGATTTTTAAAGCTAATAGAAGATAAGAATGTAGAGGTGTTTTGATGCTATCCTTTTACACAAACCCATATCCAAATGGTTATATTCTGCCATTGCACGTTACCATTTTTATAGTGGGAATCTTGATTGTAAAGATACGTTGGAAGAGTTGTTTGGCAGTCGTTCTGTGATACCGAGTGCGGAGATTGGTAGCTATTTTTCTGTTTTAGCAGAAAGGCTAGGATCGCAGTATTCGGTGGAATCACTTTTAGCTGACCACACGATTTATCCATACTATGTATGCTTCGTTTTTATCAAAAACGCGGCAGCAGGGAATTTTGCGGGATGTGTTACAGGATGGACAGGCATTTATACGAGGCTCAGCATTATAGCAGGTGGTATTTGTCGAAAGGACAATTTACATTATTGTGCTGAATGTGCAAAGGCAGATAATTTTTTCTTATTCCACAAACGGGCAGGTAGTTAAAGAAGACATACTTAAACAAAATATGTGAGTAGTTTTTGATAATAATAATTACAAGTATTCTGAACTCGTTGAATGAGCAACAATACTTTGGGTTTTGGTCAAATATATAACTTTCAAGTAAACTTAATAAATACTAATAGGTGGCTAAACGTTTTTGTTGTGATTCTTTATTTTGAAAATGAA